>JAHHRP010000099.1 GCA_020025735.1 Evtepia sp. | reverse complement strand
TAAGATCGTTGTTACACTGGGTGACAAGACTGTTGAGCAGACCATTAAGGTTGTAACTGCTGTCATTGCAGCTCCGACTGTTAATCTGACCAAAATTGCCAATAGCCAAAATCCAACACAGGCAAAAGCCACCTGCAACAGTGTAGGGATTGATGATAGCAATGTTGTCACTGAGTGGTACAAAGCTGCTAACACGGAAGGCACCAAGCTGGGCGATAGCGAAACTGTTTCTACTGGCGATACAGTTTCTGTAAAAGTTATTTTGACTGCTAAAGCCGGTTACACCTTTACTGGTGGTACCTATAATGCAATTCAGCTCTTTGGTCAGACTGCGACAGCAACTGTTAGCGGAGACGGCGCTAAACTTACTTTGGTTGTGAATAATCAGACTGTGTAAAATCAAAACAAATTGTTCGTTATAAAAATAAAACGGACGCGAAACACCAAGCGCGAGGCCAACCCTTACGGGTTGGCCTCGCGTCGTATTTTGTCTCCCGGTCTGCGTTCGCGCAAAATAAAAGGGAAAAGAACCTCTCCTCCATGGCTCAGGTCGGCAAGGACAATCCCACTGCCGCTGGCCACAGTAAGGGGAGATCCAGCAACAGGTGTTGATAAAAGGCAAAAAAAGCCCCAAAAAATTGATAGGTTGACAATCTCCGCGCGCAGAAGCACCAAAAAAATTGCCCTTTCTTTCGGGGAAACAGGCCAAAAGGGAGGAAGGCAGAAAATGTCTTCTAGCCCCTTGAAGAGTACAAGTATCCATTGTATAATACAAAAAACCAAGAAAACAGAAGAAAACGATGCCAAAAGATACAAACTTATGCTGTTTTCGCAAAGAGTTGACAAAATGTAGTATACACTAAAGTGGCATCTGTTTGCCCCCGCTTTCTTGTATCAAAATGAAAAGGAGAGACTGAAACCATGAAAAAATTACTTTGCCTGGCACTGGCTGCCACAATGGCCCTCGGCCTGTGCGCCTGCGGCGGGGATACCCCCTCCAGCAGCGGCGATTCTGAAGGGACCAAACCCCAGGGTGCCGCCTTCAAACTGGGCGGCACCGGCCCCCTGACCGGCCCCGCTGCCATCTATGGCATGGCCGCCAAGAACGGCGCCCAGATCGCGGTGGATGAAATCAACGCCAAGGGCGGTGAGGTGCAGTTCGAGCTGCGCTATGAGGATGACGTACACGACGCTGAGAAGGCCGTCAACGCCTACAACACCCTCAAAGACTGGGGGATGCAGATCTCCCTTGGCTCCGTAACCTCCAAGCCCGCCGAGGCAACCTCTGCGGAGAACAACGCGGACCGGATCTTTGCTCTCACCCCTTCTGCCTCCTCCGAGGCCACCATCAATGGCAAGGACAACGTCTTCCAGATGTGCTTCATGGACCCCAATCAGGGTTCCGCCTCCGCTCAGTACATCGCGGAAAAGAAACTGGGCACCAAAATCGCTGTCATTTGGAAAAACGATGACGTGTATTCCAAGGGCGTCCACGAAACCTTCCTGGCCAAAGCCAAGGAGCTGAACCTGGAAATCGTCAGCGACACCACCTTTGCCGACGGCAACGACACCGACTTCTCCGTTCAGCTGGCCGATGCCCAGAGCAAGGGCGCAGACCTGGTCTTCCTGCCCATGTACTATCAGCCCGCTGCCCTGATCCTGGCCCAGGCGAAGAACATCAATTACGCCCCCAAGTGGTTCGGCGTGGATGGCATGGACGGCATCCTCACCATGGAAGGGTTTGATGCCACCCTGGCCGAAGGCGTTATGCTGCTGACCCCCTTCAATGCAGATGCCTCCGATGAAAAGACCCAGGCTTTCGTGAAAACCTATCAGGAGAAGTTCGGCGAAGTGCCCAACCAGTTTGCCGCCGATGCCTATGACTGCGTTTACGCTTACCATGAGGCATTGACCAACGCCAAGGCAACCCCCGACATGGACGCTGCTGCCCTGTGTGACCTGATGATGAAAGAGTTCACCTCCATGACCTTCAGCGGTCTGACCGGCACCGATGTGACCTGGGACAGCACCGGTGCAGTTTCTAAGGGACCTAAGGGTATGGTCATCGAAAACGGCACTTACGTCGGTCTGGACTGATTCACCGCCGCCTGACAGGCAACACCCATCGGCATTGCTCGGCTGGAGCGGCTTATCACCATAAGCCGCTCCGGCTGCGTTCTGTCCCTCAGCGCGTATCGGAAAGCGGCTGGTCGCCGGCCGTTTTCCGATACGCACTGGTCCGTTGCTTTTTCCCATCCTGAACAACTTGAAGAGAAAAGACGAGGTATCTAAATTATGACCTTTCTGACTTTCCTGATCAGCGGGATCAGCTTAGGGAGTATCTACGCCATCATCGCCCTGGGCTACACCATGGTCTATGGTATCGCCAAAATGCTCAACTTCGCCCACGGCGACGTCATCATGGTGGGCGCGTACATCTGCTTCTATGCCACCTCCCGCTTTAACCTGCCCGCTGTGGTCGGCGTACTCCTGGCCGTCGTCGTTTGCACCATCCTTGGAATCATCATCGAGCGCCTGGCCTATAAACCCCTCCGCGCCGCGCCCCTCCTGGCCGTGCTCATCACCGCCATCGGTGTGAGCTACTTCCTTCAAAACGCCGCCTTGCTCCTCTGGTCCTCCAGCCCCAAGGTTTTCCCTCCGGTGATCTCCAACGGAAACCTCTCCTTGTTTGGCGGCCAGCTCAACATCCCCTATATCACCCTGGTCACCATTCTGGCCTGCATTGTCATTATGATTGTGCTGGTCTGGTTCACCAGCAAAACCAAAATGGGGAAGGCCATGCGTGCCTGCTCCGAAGACAAGGGCGCTGCCCAGCTCATGGGCATCAACGTCAACGGCACCATTTCCCTCACCTTTGCCATTGGTTCCGGGCTGGCTGCCATCGCCGGTGTGCTGCTTTGCTCGGCTTACCCCACACTGGTGCCCACCACCGGTGCTATGCCTGGCATCAAGGCATTTACTGCCGCAGTTTTTGGCGGCATCGGCTCCATCCCAGGCGCCATGATCGGCGGCATCTTGCTGGGCATCATCGAGATCTTTACCAAAGCCTACATTTCCACCCAGCTTTCCGATCCCATCGTCTTCGCCGTGCTCATTTTGGTGCTGATTGTAAGGCCCGCCGGTCTGCTTGGGAAGCAGATTCGAGAGAAAGTGTGAGGTGGCAGCTATGAAGAATCGTATCCGTTGGAACAAAACCACCCGCAACAATTATATCACCTACGCCGTGGTCCTCCTGGCCTTTGTCGTGATGCAGATCCTCAGCAGCGGCGGCATCCTCTCCTCCACCCTGAAGGGGATGCTGGTGCCCATCTGCGCCTATGTGGTCATGGCCATTTCCCTGAACTTGACTGTGGGTGTGCTGGGGGAACTCTCCCTGGGTCACGCAGGCTTTATGAGTGTAGGCGCCTTTACTGGCGTTACCGCGGTCATTGCCCTGCGGCCATACGTCTCCTCTGCCCCTGTTCTGCTCATCGTGGGTATGGTGGTCGGCGCGTTCTTTGCCGCGGTCATCGGGTTTCTTATCGGCATCCCTGTGCTGCGGCTGAAAGGGGACTATCTGGCCATCGTTACGCTGGCCTTTGGTGAGATCATCAAAGGCATCTTCAATAACCTCTATGTGGGTCTGGACAAAACCGGCCTGCACGTCAGTCTGCTGAGCGACAAAACCGATTTGGCCGAGGGCGGCAAACTGGTCATCAGTGGTCCTATGGGGCTTGGTTCCATCCCCAAGGTTGCCACCTTCCCCGTTGGGGTCCTGCTGGTGATTGTGGCCCTCATCATCATCTTCCATCTGGTGAACAGCCGGTCTGGCCGTGCCATCATGGCTGTGCGGGACAACCGGATTGCGGCCGAGAGCATCGGGGTAAATGTGACCAAGTATAAACTCATGGCCTTTACCGTCTCTGCCGCCCTGGCTGGCGCTGCGGGAACCCTGTTTGCCACGAACTACACCACACTTGTGGCCAACAAGTTCGACTTCAACGCCTCCATTCTGATCCTGGTCTTTGTCGTCCTGGGCGGCCTGGGCAACATGCTCGGCTCTATCCTTGCCGCCACGGCCCTGACCATCCTGCCGGAGGCACTGCGTGAATTCTCTGACTATCGGATGCTGGTGTATGCCATCGTGCTGATCCTGGTGATGCTGGCTACCAACAACGATACCTTCAAATCCTTCCTGTCTCGTCTGAAACCGGGCAGAAAGCAGAAAAAAAAGGAGGTGGGCTGACATGGCAAAGTTGGTTTCCATCCCATCCAACAGCCTCATCCCGGAGCGGGATATTGACAAAAGCCCCATTTTGGAGTGCGTCAATCTGGGCATCCAGTTTGGCGGCCTGAAGGCCGTAGATGACTTTAACCTGACCATCGGCCGCACAGAGATCGCTGGCCTCATCGGCCCCAACGGGGCGGGCAAGACCACGGTGTTCAATCTGCTGACCAAAGTTTACCAGCCCACCAGCGGCACCATCCTGCTCGACGGCAAGGACACCCATGGGATGAACACCATGCAGGTCAACAAGGCTGGCATCGCCCGGACCTTCCAGAACATCCGTCTCTTTGATGCCATGTCCGTGGAGGACAACGTAAAGACCGGCATGGAAAATGAGATGACGTATGGCATGTGGCATGGTATCTTCCGCACCCCCAAGTATTGGCGGCAGGAGAAGGTTGCCCATGAGCGGGCCATGGAGCTGCTGTCCATCTTCAACATGGAGGACATGGCAGACATGAAGGCTGGGTCCCTGCCGTATGGTGCCCAGCGGCGTTTGGAGATCGTTCGGGCGCTGGCCACCAACCCCGCCTTGCTTCTGCTGGACGAACCTGCGGCCGGCATGAACCCCTCGGAGACGGCAGAACTGATGGAGAACATCCGCAAGATCCGTGACACGTTCCAGATCGCCATTCTGCTCATTGAGCACGACATGAATTTGGTGATGAACATTTGTGAAGGTCTTTGTGTCCTGAACTTCGGTCGTGTCATTGCCAAGGGCACCCCGGAAGATGTTCAGGCCAACCCCGCTGTCATCGAGGCCTATCTGGGCAAGAAGAAGGAGGCCTAAGCCATGGGAACCATTCTGAAAGTCGAAGACATCAATGTATATTATGGCAGCATCCACGCCATCAAGGGGATCTCCTTCCATGTGGATGAGGGGGAAGTGGTGACGCTCATCGGTGCCAACGGTGCCGGGAAGTCCACCACCCTGAACACCATTTCGGGTCTGCTGCGCAGCAAGACGGGTTCCGTTGAGTTTCTGGAACAGAGCCTTGCCAGTGTCCCGCCCCACAAGATCGTCTCACAGGGGCTGGCGCTGGTGCCTGAGGGGCGGCGCATCTTTTTGCAGATGACG
This sequence comes from Evtepia sp., assembly GCA_020025735.1. Taxonomy (GTDB): domain Bacteria; phylum Bacillota; class Clostridia; order Oscillospirales; family Oscillospiraceae; genus Evtepia. The sequence goes on along the minus strand of JAHHRP010000099.1, from coordinate 1,539 downwards.
GTCCAGGAGAACCTTGAGATGGGGGCATTCACTCAGAAGGGCGGCGACCTGAGTAAGGATCTGGAAATGGTCTACGACCTCTTTCCCCGGCTGAAGGAGCGCCTGAAACAGACGGCAGGAACCCTCTCTGGGGGGGAACAGCAGATGCTGGCCATGGGCCGAGCGCTGATGAGCCATCCCAAGCTGCTGATGCTGGACGAGCCTTCCATGGGCCTGGCGCCCATCCTGGTGGAGCAGATTTTTGAGATCATTGAGAACCTGCACAAGGCGGGCACCACCATTCTTCTGGTGGAGCAGAATGCCCAAGCAGCGCTTTCAGTGGCTGACCGAGGCTATGTGTTGGAGACGGGCAAGATCGTCACCACGGGCACCGGGGCCCAGCTGCTGGAAAGCCCGGAGATCAAGAAAGCCTATCTGGGCGGCTGAGCATAGGGCGGTCCAAAACAAAAAGACAACCCGGTGCGGAAGAAGTTCCTTCCGCACCGGGTTTTTCATTGCGCATTCTGGAGGCTCTGGGATGGGCTGTTGGCGGCATTTGATTTGAGGATAGGGCAACCACAGCCAAGGACACGAAAGCACACAGGCCGTGTGTTGTGCGTCTCAGCAGCCTCTGTAACTACCCTGCACAGACTCCGTAGAGGCTTGGCTTGTCATCCATCCACTGGGCTTGCGGAGGAGATGAAACAAGGTGATTTCAATTCTATCACTGCGCAAGCCCAGAAAACACACCAAATTACAATCCCCCCGGGCAATGCCCGGGGGGATTTCTCACTGTGCAAGTTTCTCGCAACACCTAAAATCAGGTAGTAGCGATAAAGCCATCAGCACCCATGGCACCAGTCTTAGTACCAAAGACGTAATCCTTAGCAGCACTCAGACTACCAGACTCAGCAGTACCACTTTTCTGGAACAGTTGGTTAGCACCAACGGTTACATTATTAGTACCAATGTTAGCCAGCGCAATCTTTGCACCAGCAACACCCTTCAGAGTGGCATTTGCAATACTGATGGTCTGGGTAGTGCCATCCAGAGTCAGAGTACCCTCAGCGCCAACCTCGAAAGTTGTGGTGTTAGTAGCAGTGAGAGCCTGAGTGGGCTTCAGAGTCACAGCTTTGTTCACAACAATTTTAGTTTCGGCAGTTCCAGTGACTTTCTCAAGCGTGGTCACAGTGCCGTTGAAGGTCACGGTTCCCTTATTGATGTCAGTGACAGTGGTAACATTACCGTTGAAGGTAGCAGTACCGTTGTTTTGGGTAACAGTGGTAACATCACCAGTGACAGTCAGGGTGCCCTTGTTATCAGTCACCGTAGTAACCTTACCAGCAACCTTCAGAGTACCGTTATTTGTAGTAACAGTGGTGACAGTGGCAGCTGCATCCTTGATGTCCAAAGTTGCGTCAGCCTTAACGTCTGCAATAGTGGTAAGCGTGCCGCCGCCCACCTTATCAATCGTAGCGGTACCAGCAGAAACAGTCAGGGTAGTGACACCGGTCAGGGTAGTCGCAGTTACAGTACCAGAAACAGTCAGGTTAGCACCAG
>JAHHRP010000098.1 GCA_020025735.1 Evtepia sp. | reverse complement strand
GGCCAGGACTGTGCTGACCATTGAGGTCACTGGCAATAAGACCATTCCCACAACCGTCATTCTCAGCCAGCTGCGTCTGTGCGGCGTGTCCATTGGAACGTATGCCCCCTCAATTCCCATCCGGGCCGTAGAAAACAAAATGATGCTTGCGATGGATGGCCTATCCTTCTTTTCCATCAATCTCCACGGCACCCGAGCAGAAGTGATTGTCCGGGAGGCTGCCTCCCCTCCAGACCTGCGGGAGGAACAGATACCCTCAGATGTAGTTTCTGCGGCAACCGGAATCGTGACACACATTGAGCCTTGGATGGGGGATGCACAGGTCCAGAAGGGCGAAGTGGTTTGTGAAGGCGATGTACTCATCTCCGGCTACATGGCCATGGATACCCCCACCCCCACGGAGACGGATATGGGAACGATGCTGGTCCACGCAGAGGGGGAGGTCCTGGCCCGGACCTGGCGGCGCCTCACGGCCCAGATTCCCCTCACAGCCCAGGAGAAGATTTACACAGGGGAGAAGATCACCCATTGCAGTCTTTCGGTGCTGGGGAAGCGGGTAAAATTTTATCAAAATGCTGGCATTCCCTATGATAATTATGATACAATAATAAAACTAAAGTCCTGGACACCATGGGGCAGTCAGAGCCTGCCGCTGCTGTGGCAGAACGAAACCTATAAAGCGTATGAAACACGGCAGGTGACGCTGGACCCAGCGCGGGCAGAGACTATGCTGCGGGAAAAACTCATAGAGGCGCTGGAGGAACAGATGGACCAGGGCACGATCCTGCAAACTGACTATGAGGTCAGCCAACAGGGGGATCTTCTCCAAGTGACTCTTATGGCCCAGTGTACGGAGCAAATCGGCCGGATAGTGGCTATGGATGGGGTCGAGGGGGAGCGAGTAGGCCCTCAGCACCCCTTAAAAGAAGAACCTGTCAGAACTGATGAGACAAGCACAAAGGAACAAGCGGAGGAATAACGCCCATGACAGAACAGACAGTGAGCATTGAACGCATGGAGGATGCCATTGATATCTTCGGCTCTTTCGACGAGAATATCCGCCTCATTGAGCAGGAGCTGGGGGTTCGAGTGGTAGGCCGGGATGACCAGCTAAAGATCAACGGGGAGGAAGAACCCGTGGCCTATGCGGTCAAGGTCATCCGTGGCCTTTTGGAGATTTCCGCTCGAGGAGAGGCCATTCATGAGCAGAATATCCGCTATCTCATCCAGCTGGTAAAGTCAGGCAATGAGGACAAAATCAGGACCCTGGCTGCTGATGTGTTGTGCATCACTGCAAAGGGAAAACCAGTGAAAGCTAAGACGGTAGGACAGAAGCGATATGTGGATGCCATCCGTAAAAACACCATTACTTTGGGAGTGGGTCCTGCGGGCACTGGAAAGACCTATCTGGCGGTGGCTGCTGCGGTGGCGGCCTTCCGCGCCAAGGAGGTTAACCGCATCATCCTTACCCGTCCGGCAGTAGAGGCGGGGGAGCGCTTGGGGTTCCTGCCCGGAGACCTGCAAAGCAAGGTGGACCCCTATCTGCGCCCCCTGTATGACGCCCTGTTTGAGATGCTTGGCCCGGAGAGTTATGCCAAGTATGTGGAGCGGGGCAACATTGAGGTGGCTCCGCTGGCCTATATGCGGGGGCGGACGCTGGATGATTCCTTCATTATCCTAGATGAGGCACAGAACACTTCCCGGGAGCAGATGAAGATGTTCCTGACGCGGCTGGGGTTTGGGTCGAAAATCGTCATCACTGGGGATGTGACCCAGATTGATCTGCCGGGTGACAAGGTTTCGGGGCTGAAGGAAGCCATGCGGGTGCTGCGGAACCAGGAAGACATTGCTCTGTGTCGGCTAGGAGAGGGGGATGTGGTCCGCCATGTGATCGTGCAGCGGATCATCCGGGCCTATGAGGAGGATGAAAAGAATCGAAACCACAGCGCCGGGGGCACAGGTGTGTTTCACAAGCGCGGTGAGAACAAACGAGGATAAGCCAAGAAAAGGGGTAAGAGAGAATGAAAAACCATGATATTTATATCGACTGGGAACTGTCAGGACAGAACCCCTATAAACCACTGCTAACAAGGGTAATTGCTGCGGCTCTGGAGGCTGAGGGGGTTACCATCCCTTGCGGGGTGGACGTGCTGCTGACCACGGACGAGGGGATTCGTGAGATCAACTTGGAGCAGCGGCAGATTGACAAGGCAACAGATGTCCTCTCCTTCCCCATGCTGGAACTTACGCCCGGCACCCCGCCCGATGGAACCGGGGAGGACGAACTGGACCCGGAGACAGGCCTGTGCCCTCTGGGGGACATGGTCATTTCTGTGGAGCGGGCTGAGGCCCAAGCCCAGGAGTTTGGCCATAGCATCCAGCGGGAACTGGCGTATCTGGCAGTACACTCAGTCCTTCACCTGCTGGGGTATGACCACCTGGATGAGGGGACACAAAAAGCGCAGATGCGGGCGCGGGAAGAGGCGATTTTAGAGGACCTCGGTGTGACCAGGGACCAGTTCGATGCGTCCCTCAATGCGCCTTTGACCCCTCCGGCTCCGGCAGAGGTGACGGTCAAGCGCTGCGGAATGATTACCCTCTGCGGTCGGCCCAATGTGGGAAAGTCCACGCTCACCAACGCCCTAGTGGGGGAGAAAGTGGCCATCGTCAGCAGTAAGCCGCAGACCACCCGAAACCGGATCTGCGGGGTACTGACCCGGGGGGAAGAACAGTTTGTGTTTCTGGATACCCCCGGTCTGCACCGGGCGGCCAACCGCCTGGGGGAATACATGGTGGACGTGGTGAAAAAGAGTGTGGCTGATGTAGATGCCGTGATGCTTCTGGTAGAGCCGATCCCCAACGTAGGAGGGCCAGAACGGGAGCTGATCGAGCAGATCAAAAAACTGAAGGTTCCGTCGGTACTGGTCATCAACAAGATCGACACCGTAGAAAAGTCCCTGCTGCTGGCGGTGATGGAGGCATATAGTAAGGTCCATGACTTCACGGCCATTCTGCCCATTTCTGCCAAGCGCCGGGAGGGTCTGGAAGAGCTGCTGGATCTCTTGGCGACCTTCCTGCCTGAGGGACACCAGCTCTTTCCCCAGGATGCTGTCACCGACCAGCCTGAGCGGCAGATCTGTGCAGAGATTGTCCGGGAGAAGCTGCTGTATTGTCTGGATAAGGAGATCCCCCACGGCACGGCGGTGGAGGTCACCAAGTTCTCTGAGCGGGACAACGGGATTCTGGATCTCCATGTGACCATCTACTGTGAAAAAAACTCTCATAAGGGGATTATTATTGGCAAGCAAGGCGCTATGCTGAAAAAGATTTCTACCATGGCCCGGGAGGATGCGGAACGCTTTATGGGCACCAAGGTCTATTTGGAGACTTGGGTGAAGGTGAAGGAGAACTGGCGGGATAACTGGAATCTCATTCGTACCTTCGGCTTTGATGAGCGGGACTGATGTCATCGGGATGCTAAGATTTCCCGGGGATAAATCCATTCACCCTCTGTCAGGATAAGGATAAGACCATCGACAGGAGGAAGTGGCCCATGACATCCGAACAACTATGGACCCTGTTCTATCGTACAGGGCTGCCAGAACTGTACTGCATTGCCCGAAGACGGGAGCGGCAAGAAGCAAACCTGGCAGAAGAGAGAAGGAGAAACCATGCGCCTGACCACCCAGGGGATCGTGCTGCGGGAGACAAATTATAAAGAGGCAGATAAGATTCTCACCGTTTTGACCGAGGATTTTGGCAAGCGGACCATGAAAGCAAGCGGCTGCCGACGTAAGACCAGTAAGCTGACAGCTGCCAGCCAGCTGCTGGTCTATTCGGAGATGACCCTTTCTGAACGGGGAGAGTACACCAACCTAACTGAGGCAGATCCGTTACAACAATTCTGGGGGGTACGCCAGGATTTGGAGAAGCTGGCCCTGGCCTCCTATTTTGCTGAAGTGACAGAGACAACCGTGCAGGAAGGGGAGCGCTGTCCAGAGATCCTTTCACTGCTGCTTAACTGCCTGTATGCACTGGATACCTTACAAAAACCACTGTCCCAGGTTAAAGCGGTCTTTGAACTGCGGCTGCTGTGTCTGACAGGCTATGCACCGTTGCTGGATAGCTGCGCGGTCTGTGGAGTGCCGGAGCCTGCTGGGGCACGGCTGAACCTGTCTCAAGGGGTGCTGCATTGTGCTGCCTGTCGGTCCATGGTAGGGGGTGGGGTTTCTATGCCCCTGTCACCCAGTGCTCTGGCAGCAGCGCGTTTTATTGTGGGGAGTGATCCAAAACACCTCTTTTCTTTCTCTCTGGGACAGGAGGGGCTGTGGCAGCTGAGCCACGCGGCAGAGGCATTCCTTATGACCCAGCAGGAGAGAGGGTTTCGCACGCTGGACTACTACAAGCAGCTGTGCCGGGAACCGGAGGGTTTATCCGATATCGAGATAGAGACAAAGGAGGAATCCCATCGTGGATCTGTTTGAAAAATCCATAGAGACACTGGAACTGCCCCGTGTCTTGGCGATGCTGGCCGACCAGGCAGTGACCCAGGAAGGAAAGGAACGATCCCTGCATCTGCGCCCAGAAACGGATCAGGAGGAAGTGGCCCGGCTGCTGAAGGAAACCACCGCAGCTGCCAAGAAAATGATCCTGCGGGGCAGTCCGTCCTTCGTTGGGACGAGACCAGTAGCGGGGTCTCTCCAGAGGGCGGACATGGGGGGGAGCCTAAACACCAGAGAACTGCTGGATATTGCTGGCGTTCTGGCGGCGGCCCGATCAGCCAAGGCGTATGGAGAGGGAGAGGGAGATGAAAAAACACCCATTGATGTGCTCTTTCACGCCCTCCACCCAAACCGCTTTTTGGAGGAAAAGATCACAGGTTCTATCGTTGGAGAAGGGGAGATTGCCGATGCAGCCAGTCCAGAGCTTGCTGCCATTCGGCGGCATATGCGTGCCACAGAGAGTAAGGTGCGGGACATTCTTCAGCGCATCATCTCCTCCTCTCAGGCAAAATACCTCCAGGAGAGCATCATCACCCAGCGCTCAGGACGATATGTGGTGCCAGTGAAGTCGGAGTTTAAAAATGAGATCCCCGGTCTGGTCCACGACCTGTCCGGGTCTGGCTCCACATTCTTCATTGAACCGATGGGGGTGGTGAAGGCCAACAACGAACTGCGGGAACTTCAGGCAAAGGAAGAAAAGGAGATCGACCGTATTCTGGCCGAGCTGTCGGCAGAAGCTGCCTCCTTCCGGGAGGACATCTCTCTCAACTATGATTTGCTCGTCCGCCTGGACACGATCTTTGCCCGAGCCAAGCTTGCAGGTCGAATGGAAGCCATGGAGCCAGCCCTATCCCGGAAAGGGTTGTGTCTGCGCAGGGCCCGCCACCCACTGCTGGACCCAAAGACTGCCGTGGCAAACGACTTGGAATTGGGGGAGAGTTTTGATACCCTGGTCATCACAGGACCCAATACCGGCGGTAAGACGGTGACGTTAAAGACCATAGGGCTGCTCACCCTTATGGCGCAGTGTGGGCTGCACATCCCAGTTGGAGATGGCAGTACGGTGAAGGTCTGTCAGCGGGTGTTGGCAGACATTGGGGACGAGCAGTCTATTGCTCAGTCGCTGTCTACCTTCTCCTCTCACATGAGCAACATCGTGGGCATGATGAAAGAGACCGATCAGGATACGCTGATCCTTTTTGACGAGCTGGGAGGCGGGACGGATCCGGTAGAGGGGGCTGCCCTGGCTGCGGCCATCATTGAGCAGGCCCGCCGCCAGGGGGCGCTGGTAGCTGCGACCACCCATTACGCGGAGTTAAAAGTATATGCCATGACCACCGCCGGGGTGGAAAATGCCTCCTGTGAGTTTGACGTGGAAACCTTGGCGCCCACGTATCGGCTCCTGGTGGGGATTCCTGGAAAATCCAACGCCTTTGCGATTTCCAAGCGGTTGGGATTGCCTGAGGAGATCATCCAGCAGGCCAATGCCCGGGTGAGTGCAGAGAACATCCGTTTTGAGGATGTACTGACCCAGTTGGACCAGCAGCGGCAGGAAATGGAAAAAGAACAGCGGCAGGCTGCACAGCTTCGCCTGGAGATGGAACGGGCTGCGGCCAAGGCACAGGAATATCGTGACGCCTTACAAAAAGAAAGAGAAAAAAGTGAGGCCCGTGCGAAAGAAGAGGCCCGTGCGATCATTGAGCAGGCCCGCCGCACTGCCGATGAAGTTTTTCGGGAACTGGGCGATATGCGGAAAAAGGCCCAGAAAGAGCAGGACTGGCAGGCGGTCAACGACCAGCGGGCAGGTCTGCGTCATCGACTCAACGAGGCAGAGGGGAAGCTGGGCGCACAGGAGCAGGCTGCACCGCCCCCGATGCTCCGCCAGGCCAAAAAGGGAGACACGGTGACCATCCTGAAAACGGGAACCCAAGGGACGGTTCTGTCTGTGAATAAGGATGGGGTCCTCCAGCTCCAGGCAGGGATTTTACGCATCACCGCCAAGCAGGAAGAAGTCCGGGTGGTGGAAGGGGAGACCCAGACCCAAAAGGCCGCCCGTCAGTACATCCGGCGCACCGAGCATAAGCTGCGTTCCCTGGGCGCCAAGGCCGAAGTGGATCTGCGGGGAATGACCACAGACGAGGCCGAGATGACGCTCAGTCAGTTCATCGACCGGGCTGTGGTAGGCAATCTTACCCAGGTTACCATCATCCATGGCAAGGGGACTGGTGCCGTGAGGAAGGCTGTGCATACCTATCTCAAACGCTGCAAAGGGGTCTCTTCGTTTCGTCTGGGCCGATACGGCGAGGGAGAGGACGGCGTGACCATTGTGGAGTTAAAGTAAGAAATCAGGTGCTCCCATGAGAACTGTAAGAGAAAGAGACGAAAAATCTGTATAAATTCTGTGGATTGCCATGAAAATTGGCATTGACGGAAACCGGGAAATTTGCTATCCTTATATATAATATTTTAGGG
>JAHHRP010000097.1 GCA_020025735.1 Evtepia sp. | reverse complement strand
GTCGCCCTCGTCGCTGTCCACTCCGTCCGATACGGCGATCAGCCGTATATCGTGTTGGGGAAAGAACTCCTCCGTGAGCTTGCCCACCTTAATGTAATTGCGCCCCAGCCGGGATAAATCCTTGACGAACACGGCGGAAATGTAGCCCGCCTCGATGGCCTGGATCATCTTCTGAAAACCGGGGCGTTTCATGGTAGTGCCTGTGATGCCATCATCCACAAAGAACCGGGAATTTGGAAAGCCATTCCGTTCTGCGTACTCCTGTAAAATCTGTTTTTGATAGGAGATATTCCCATGTTTGGTTCGGGATGTTTTTGCCGCCTGCACATTGGGGACATCCGCAGGGCGTTTGATAATATCTTTTCTAATCTGTGGAAATATGCAGACCCCAATTACCCCATCAACATTACAACGATGGATAAGCAGGGGAAATCTATGTTGCAATTGAGAACCGCAAGAGGAAGTGTCCAGCAGATATCGCCAGCCATAAGATTGGCCTGATGATGGAATGGCGGATTGATGGACATCGAACAGACTGCCACAAACTTTTCTATTGGAATTTCACTGCCCAAAACCGAACCATCCGAGAAGGTGAAGCCTTGATAGGAATAGGGGTGCAATAGTGTGAAAGATTATCAAATTTGAGCACCAGCCGAAAAGGCGCATAAAAGCGGCCCTGCCAACCAGAGTTTTTCAGCGCATGAGCAGTATAATCGGGAAGCAAGCGGCTGAGTTTTTGAATCGCCAATTTCACTTTCATTGAAAAAGTAAGAATTGTTAAGAACTTGATATGGTGAAAAATAAGAATTGGGCGCTATACTGTCCTCATCCAAGATCATGGCCGTGATCAAAGCAGTCCGGAAAACAATATAAGGAGGTAGAGCTCAATGAAAAAGTTGACTACCAAGGTGTTAAGTTTTATACTGACTTTATCAATGATGTTTAGCTTGATGGTCCCAGCATTTGCCGCTGAAAACTATGACAGTGAGGGAACTCTCTCCAATACGCAAGAGAGCATAGATGCTGCACGGGAAGCCTATGCCACATTAACTCCTGAAGCTAAAGCTATCTTTGATGCATCTCTAACCTATGACACAGAGATGCTGAAATTCCATACAACTTATGTTGATCAGAATTTTACACCTCCTGCGCCCAGACCTCAGACAAGATCGGCTGCGGCTGTGGCAGATCCTATGCGGATTTTAATGGTGGAGCTTGGCGGATTAGGATTACCTTCGGCGGTACTTTACTCTTTGAAGGCCATGGGTGCAGGCATGGTTGCAGCAATTGCTGATGGTCCTCTCCCTGTCGGGGATATTCTGCTTGCTGCTGCAACAGCCAGTGCGGTTTTGGTTATTGCTGCGCACTGGGATGTCGTATCTCCAAAATTCGATCAAAATTACCAGAGCTTTCCAAAAAGCATTTTCAACTGCGGCATCTAATATTTCGTCGGCCTTTTCTAAGATTAAAAGCGATGCCAAAAAAGAGGCAGATAAAGCAGAGCAAAAAGAAAAGGAGAAGGCTAAAGCTGAGAGTAAGAAACGGATTGAAGATGTCCTGAAGGGAAAAACTAAAGACCACAAAACAAAAGGGAACACAAACATTTATGAGGGGCGCGGTGGGAAAAGTGCCCCTGAGAGGGATTTCAACAAACTGAACCAGGGAAAAACCACCACGGCTCAAAATGGAACTAAGGTTGGTCAGTTGCCGGATGGAACAAAGATAAATGTTCGGACCCAAAGTAAAGATGGCCGGGTTACTCTTGAAATTCAGGGTAAGGGTCAGTACAGCATAAAATTCGTTATGAGTAGGAAAGAGTATGGACAATAATCACTTCATAAAATGGATCCCGCATAGCGATGTTGTGGCGGTATATGATATGGAAGACATCGGATGGCGTAATGAGGGATTTGTTTTGACGTTGTTTCCGGATGACTTAGACCATGATAAACGATCCGAATATAACTTTGAAATGGTTTGGCCGGATGTACTCTGCTATCAAGTAACAAACGAGAGATATCGACCAGACTTGTGGGTATCCAGTCCCGATGAAGCATGGAGTTTTTATACGAGTGAATCGTCGAAATTCTTAGAGAACTTCCGAAAAGACAATGAACTTGTTCCTGACACTGTTTATCATTTTATTGTAGGAGGAACAAATTTCGTGATTGATATCTTATCCACCGAATATCCAAGAGTTAGGTTTGTAAAGCGGACTTAGATACAAGTTAGTTAACCCAAGAAACCCGTGAAAGAGTTTTGAACTCCTTCACGGGTTTCTCCTTGTTACCTTACTATAAGCACAGGCGTGTGCGTTCCAAAATATCATCCGTCGCCGGCATAGGATTATCAATTATCATTTGCTGAGTTAACCGCTCGATACGCTCCGTAGACTCCTGATGAACTTGGTGCATCTTTCTCATAAGAATTCCATCTACTTTCAGAATCATATGCCAATCAGGGTGATTATTACGCAGATAAGTGAGAGTAATTCTCCCGTATCGCCCTAGCGGTCGGTCAACCTCTGCGTAGTTGGAAATCTGTATGTTCGGCATTATAATTCCATCTTGTTCATGGTGGGATAAGTTAAGATTCGGCATTCTCATTTTGTATGCCCCCAGTGGTTTGGATTTGGTCACAAGTCCATGGAACCTATCTGAATCACACTTTATCAAAAGAATTTATTAACATCCTTATCCATACGGAGCGAATCTTCATCCGTGTCTTTTTTCTGTCCCAGCCAAACGGTCGCTTCACAACCCTTTCTGTCAGCACCCCAGCGCCAAAAACGCCTGCCGCAGCGCTTCTGCCGCTGCCTTCGGGTCCTCTGCTTTCATAATGGCAGAGACCACACAGACCCCCTGGATGGCAATGCCCTTGAGTACCCCAAGATTGTTCGGATTCAGCCCCCCAATGGCATTGACTGGGATGGGAACCGCTTTGCAGATCTCCCCCAGGGTTTCCGGGGACGTGAGAACTGTCACCACCTTGGTGGTGGTGGGATAAATGGCTCCTACCCCCAAGTAATCTGCCCCCTGCTGCCAGGCTTCCAGCGCCTGCGGCACCGTCTTGGCCGTGGCCCCTATGATCTTGTCAGGACCCAAAAGCTGCCGCGCCTGCCAAACCGGCATATCCGTCTGCCCCACATGGACCCCTTCCGCAGCCACTGCAAGGGCCACGTCCACGCGGTCATCCACCAGCAAGGGCACATGATACCGTTGTGCAATCGTATGCACCTGCTGGGCCAACTGGATATACGACCGGGTGCTGCGCTCCTTCTCTCGAATTTGCAACAGGGTCACGCCCCCCTGGAGCGCCTGCTCCACCTTGCGCAGAAAAACTTCTTCCGAAAGACCTGTGCTGTCAGTCACCAAATAAAGTGTGGTATCCATGGCTTTCAAAATGGTATTCCTCCGTACGTTCATAAACTTGGATGGTCTCGCCTTTTAAAGTAGACAGCTGATCCATTAAATTCTGCTGAAAGGTACCACTCCCGCGGTCCGTAGCGGCCCGCTCCCCGGCCACCCCCAGCATCACACAGGCAGACACTGCCGCATCCAGCGGTGGACAGACCGCCAGAAAACAACTGCACAGTGCCCCCAGCATACAGCCCGTTCCCGTAACGCTGCCCAGCTGCGGTGTCCCGTTGCGAATCAGCATCCTCTGTCTTCCATCACACACCAGATCGGTCTCTCCGCTGGCCAAGATTACGGCACCATATCGCTGACTCAGTTCCTCCGCTGCCGCAGCCACTGTTGCAAGGGAGAGCTGCCGGTCCCCATCCACGCCAGAAGCGGTATAGGATGGGCAGGCCAGCGCCTGAATCTCTGCGTAATTGCCCTTCAGCACTGTGGGCGGGACCTTCTCCATCAGCTGGTGAACATACGTTCTCCGTAAGTCAGAACAGGCTACGCCCACCGCGTCCAGGGTGAAAGGAATCCCCTCTTTCCCTGCGGTCCGGGCTGCGATCGCCATGGACTGCATCCGCACTTCCGTAATGTTCCCCAGGTTCAGCAGCAAAGCCGCCGCCGTCCGGGTAATCTGGCACACCTCTTCAGGATGCTCTGCCATGATGGGTCTTGCTCCCAGTGCCAACACGGCATTGGCACACTGGTTGATGGAGATAGGGTTGGTGATGGCATGGATCAGAGGTGCCCCTTCCCTCAGCATCTGAAGCCGCTGTGACATCGTGTTATTCATGGACCGTCGTCTTCTTTCTTTGGTGTTGCAGGAACAGATAAACCAGCGCAATCCCCACAGACAGAATCACAGCGGCGTTGGCAATCCAATTCCACACAGCGGCGCTGCTCTCAAACACCATGTTGGTGAGAATCTTGATGACCAGATAGCTGATGACCCCTAAAGCTCCAATGGCGGCTGCGTTGGAAGCTGCACTGATTTTCTCCTCATAACTGTGGTCAGAAAGCATATTCTGGAACCGAGAAAGGCGCCCGATTTTCGCCAGCTGCCGGAGGAAGAGAAAGGCCACTGAGCCACCCATGAACGTCGCAATCAGGAAGGTCGGGACATAAAACAGCCAGCTCAAGCCATCCCGGTGCATCAGCAGGGCCATCACTGGATAAGAGACAATCGCGCCAACGATTCCCGTCCCGATCACCTCGCCAATCACTGCAAAAATCAGCCTGCCCTTGGAGGCCCGGTACAGCACACCAGACAGAAACGCACCAAACACCGCCCCCGTCAGTGCCAGCGGAGGAATCCCCAGCAGGCTCATCCGAATCAGCCCGATGACGGTGGCACACAGAAGGGAGTACCACGGTCCCATCAGCACCGAACAGACAATGTTGATGAAATGCGCCATAGGGCACATTCCTTCCACACGGAGGATGGGCGAAATCACAACACCCACAGCAATGATCATGGCAAGAACTGCCATCCGCAAAATCTTTTTGGAATGATTCATGATTTGACACTCTTTTCGTCATGAAATTTACGAAAGCAATCGACTTTCGCACGGTCAAGACTCCATTGTCTCCTCTCACCCCGAAACACGGGTTCCCATCGCATCCGTTCTCAGACACAAGGCGCTCCCCTTCTGTCCCCTTCTCTCCGCTGCCGCTGTCACGCTCCTTCCTTTTTCTCCTTGTCCCTTCCCTCAGCGAGCAAAGGTCCCCGTGAGATCAAAGGCATGATCCACCGGTCCACTGCCCTGCCCTAAGTCCAGCATGGCCCCCAGCGCGCCGGAAAGATAGGCTTTCGCCCGACCCACAGCCTCCTGTAAGGAATCCCCTTTGGCCAAGTTCGCCGCAATCGCGCTGGACAGCGTACAGCCCGTGCCATGGGTGTTGGAGGTCTGGATGCGCTGGCCATAAAACCACGTTGCGTTCCCCTGTGTATACAGCAGATCATTGGCGTGGTCGAGGCTGTGTCCCCCTTTGCAAAGGACGGCACAGCCATAGTCCTGGTTGATCCGTCTGGCCGCTTCCTCCATCTCCTGTTGGCTGCGGATACGAATTCCAGACAGCACTTCTGCTTCTGGGATGTTGGGTGTAACCACCGTGGCCAGCGGCAACAACTGCGCCTTCAGGACCGCCACTGCCTGCTGGTCAATGAGTGCCGCACCGCTGGTTGCCACCATGACCGGGTCCACCACAATCTGTTCTGCGTGATAGAACCGCAGCCGCTGGGCAATCGTTTCAATCAGCGCCCCGGAAGCAACCATCCCAACCTTTACCGCGTCCGGCGGGATGTCTGTAAAAACGGCGTCCAGCTGTTTTTGTAAAAACGGCGGATCAATTTCTAAAATCCCAGTAACGCCCATGGTGTTTTGTGCCGTCAAAGCCGTGACCACACTCATGGCATAGACGCCGTTCAACGTCATGGTTTTCAAATCGGCCTGAATTCCGGCACCTCCACTGCAATCACTGCCAGCAATCGACAACGCTGTCTTCATCCTGCCTCTTCTCCTTCCCGCCTCATGGCACAAACCCATAAACCCATAAAAAAACGAGCCCCGCCCGATTGGATGGTTCTCGTATCACTCCACTCTCCCTACGTTGGCATTATCCACATCAGGTTCTCGGTCTCAGGTCACTACCTGACTCTCAGCCTGTCGTACAAGCTCCCGTTTCTTATTCTGTTTTCTTTCTGGTTATACACCGGATTCAAAAAGATGTCAAGGCATTTCTTCAAAATCACAACGCAGAGCCATGGCTTGTCTCCTTTCCGGCGTTTCTGCCTATTTTGTCACAGGGCAAAGAGAAACACAGCAGATCTCCTGCTGTGTTTCTCTTTGTCTTTTTTGTTATGGTATGATTTCCTGTTCTAAAGGCATACTCATCGTCGCACCGGCTTTTTCCAAACAAACGGTTCATACATTACGAATTGCGTCCCTCTTATGCTGCAACAGAATAGAGAGGCACCGACCGTTGGGCAGTGCTTGCTCTATCGTATAGAAACCATTTTCTAATTCGTTTCCATTTTGGCCCTTTTCTGCGTCTTCCATTGGATTGCAAATCGGCAGCTCAGCAAGATACAGGGGATATCCGTGCAGCGTGTTCCCCATACAAACAGCCACACTCTCTCCTGTTTCTCTTTTACAAAGAACACAAACGGCATCCAAATCTTTCGTACCGTCTGAAAAAGAGCGGTCACACAGCATGATGAGTGGCACATCTTCTCCATCTACACAGATTGTCTGCTGCATTAAGTCGGTGATCGAAACCAAAATACAACGCTCAATGTATTGGACCGGAATGGCATATCCATCCTGACCATATCGCGACACAATACAAAGCTTAGAGCAAGTTGACACAATCACAATCTCCCTTCATTAATATTTCTCATATTGTTGCCTTGCGCTCACCATGCTGCTTACATCAGCCATTTTATCGGCTGCGTATTCCTCATGGCTTGTACTTTGCGCCAGAGCAAACCCCCCGTCCCCCGAGGAATCTTCAAGCTTGAATCTTGCCACCAGATCTTTCATCATCTGTGCCTGTCCAGAAAGTTCTTCACTGGCGGCAGCGCTTTCTTCTGC
>JAHHRP010000096.1 GCA_020025735.1 Evtepia sp. | reverse complement strand
CGAGAAGAGCAGATTTTGGAATGGATCACCTCAGACCCTATGATTTCTCAAGAGGCGCTGGCTGCGCGGGCGGGAATCACTCGCTCCTCTGTGGGTGTGCATATTTCCAACTTGATGAAAAAAGGACACATTCTTGGGAAAGGATATATCCTTCCGGCCGGTGGCTATGTGGCCGTAGCAGGGGCGGTGAATGTGGATATTGGCGGTCGGTCTGCTGGGCCGTTGGTGGAACGGGATTCCAATCCTGGCAAAGTGACGGTGAGCATGGGAGGGGTAGGGCGGAACATTGCCCATAACTTGCGGCTGCTGGGAGTGAAGGTATCTTTGTTGACTGCCCTGGGAGAGGACGCCCATGCCAGACAAGTGTCTGAGTCCTGCGCGCAGCTGGGGATCGATTTGAGTCGGTCACTCCATGTGCCCGGAGGCACAACCTCGACCTATCTGTTTCTTAGTGACGAAACAGGGGATCTCGCGCTGGCAGTTTCGGATATGGGGATTTATCATGCCATGACCCCGTCGTATTTTGCCCAGCACATGAACTTTCTCAACGGGGCAAAAATGGTGGTGGCCGATGCAAATTTGTCTGGGGAAGCGCTGCAGTATCTGGCGCACCACTGCACAGCGCCGCTGTTGGTGGATCCAGTGTCCACGACAAAGGCAGAGAAAGTGCGTCCTATCTTAGGAAAAATTCATACCCTAAAACCCAATCGGGTGGAGGCAGAAGCCTTATCTGGGATAAAGATTATTGATCGTGCCAGCGCCCGTCAGGCGGCTAGGAAGCTGCTGGAAACCGGCTTGCAGCGAGTGTTTATCTCTCTGGGGGAGGAGGGCGTGTTTGCGGCCGATGAGCGGGAGGAAGTTTGGATTCCTTGCTATCCGGCCCAGGTGTGCAGTACTACGGGGGCAGGAGATGCCTTTGCTGCTGCTCTAACTTGGGCTTTTTTGGATGGGAAGGATTTGGCTGCCAGTGCCCAGGCCGCCAGTGCCGCCGCTGCTATTGCGGTGGAAGAAGATGCAACTATCAACTCTGCGCTGTCCCAGGATGGGGTCCAGGCGCGGATGAAAAAACAGGAGGAACTGCTGTGAATCAATATCTTGACGTAAATCCTGAAGTAGCCCAGGCCATTGCCCAGGGCAAACCTGTGGTGGCTTTGGAGTCCACGATTATTTCTCATGGGATGCCATATCCGCAAAACGTGGAAACCGCTTTGGCAGTGGAGAAAATGATCCGGGAGAATGGAGCGGTGCCAGCGACCATTGCCATTTTGGGTGGCCGCCTGAAGGCCGGACTGACCGAGGAAGAAATTGAATACCTGGGCAAACGAGGGCAGGAAGTGACCAAAGCATCTCGCCGGGATTTATCTGCCCTGGTGGCCTATGGAGCGGATGGCGCGACCACGGTGACTACTACCATGATGATTGCTCGTATGGCGGGCATCAAAATCTTTGCCACTGGTGGCATCGGAGGCGTTCACCGTGGTGCGGAGACTACCATGGACATTTCTGCGGACTTAGAAGAGTTGGGCCAGACAGATGTGATGGTGGTTTGTGCAGGTGCTAAGGCTATTTTGGATTTGCCGCTTACCTTGGAGTATTTGGAGACGCGTGGGGTGCCTGTGCTGGGATACCAAACAAAAGAACTGCCTGCGTTTTATACTAGGACTTCTGGTTTGTCGGTGGATTATCAGGTGGACAGTCCAGAAGAGTTGGCAAAGATCCTGAAGACGCACCAAGCATTGGGACTTAAGAGTGGTATCTTGGTGACCAATCCCATCCCTGAGGCTTTTTCCATGGATGCCGATCGGATGAACACGGTCATTGATCAAGCGATTGCTGAGGCCCAGGAGAAGGGGATTCACGGGAAGGAAACGACGCCGTTCCTGTTGGCAAAGGTGAAGGAAATTACAGGTGGTGACAGCTTAGATGCCAACATTCGTCTCGTGTTCAACAATGCTCAGCTGGCAGCGCAGACGGCAGTAGCTTACAGTAAGCTGTAAAGTGGTTTTGCTGATTGCTGATTGAAAAGCAATGATACCATAGGAGATGACGGGTCTGACTTTATGTGGAGTCAGACCCGTTATTTCTGTTTTTTTGAGAAGCATGAACACAAAAGTCAAAAAAACGCGCTGCGGTGGCGGAAGAAGGATGGGTACTGCGCCGAACAATATAAAAATCACTCTCCTGCATCGGTTTGCTAAGGGGAAGGATCTTGATGTCTGGGCGGTGAATGGGTGGGGTGTCAGGCAGGACGGTGATGCCAAAGCCCTGGGCAACCAATTCCGCGATGAAATTGGCATCCTCTACCTGGTAGGCAATGTGCCACTGATCCCGGACAGGGGCAAAGAGACGGTCTACTGGATCTCGCTGACCGCTGAGCCAAGAATAGGTTACATGGGGATAGGGGAGTGTTTCGCCCAAGGTTACCGCAGTTTGATCGGACAGAGGATGGCCTAGGGGAACAGCGGCTACCATGGGTCGGCGTTGGATGGAGGCATAGGTCAGTTGAGGATCGGGGAAAATTTTGGAGCAAAAGCCGACGTCTGCTTCTCCTGAAAGGACAGCTTGACAGACCTGGCTGGACATACCGGTGGAGAACTCAAAGTCACAGCCTGGATTGTCTTCCTTGAACTGTTTGCACAGTCGGGTGACGGCAGGGACGATGAGCAGGGGGATGGTTCGCAGGCGAAGGGTACCTACGCCTTCCCTGAGCATTTGGAACTGCCGCAGGCAGCTGTCTGCCAGGGCTACCATCTGCTGTGCTTGGGGAAGCAGTATGGTGCCATATCGCCCTAAGGTGATTCCACGGCCTTCTTTTTGAAAGAGAGGACCACCAAGCTCTTTTTCTAAGGCAGCCATGGCGTGGCTTAGACCTGATTGAGAGATGTTTAGTCGTTGAGCGGCTTTGTTATAGTGCATTTCCTGGCAGAGGATGAGAAAATACCGTAAGTGGTCAATGTTCATAGATACACCTCCTTTTTGGGGTAGTATAGCATGATTCATGCGAAAAAGGAATGGATCTATGGGGTTCTGTGGATTGATTTTCCAGCAGGAAAAGGGTTCAATAAAAGAAAAAAGCCCTCTGTCTGAAAAGTTCCGTTTGCAAGGAGTGTGGAGCCTATGGGGATGAAAATTAGTGTATTGTACTTGGGGAAGATGGAATTTCCAAAATTTCGGTTGGTGGATTGCTCGGATCAGGACGAGATGGTTGCGTCCCCAGCAGTGGCCCTTCTGATTCAGCACCCTGTCTTGGGGAATGTCCTTTACGACACGGGAAATTGTGAGAATTTTTCTCAAGCTTATACGCCGGAAATGCTGCACGACTATCCGATTACAGAAATGGTGGATATCAAACAGGCGTTGGCGCAGAAAGGACTGACCCCAGAGGATATTGATTTGATCGTGCTCTCCCACCTTCATTTTGACCATGTTGGAGGGCTGAAACATTTTGTGGGGACGAAAGCCATAAAGAAAGTGGTGGTCGCGGAAGCTGATCTGAAACACGCCTGTTGGAGTGTGTTGACTGGACACGGAGGGGCGTATATCCGCTCGTTGTTTGATGTGGAAGGGGTTCAATTCCAGACCATCAACGAGAATACCAAATTGGCTGATGATGTGGAGTTGTTTGTCCAGGCGGCGCATACGCCAGGCGTGATCGGTATGATCTTGAAAACAGAACATCATGGAACCATTATTACGACCAGTGATACCATCTATACTGCGGAAAGTTATGACAAGGAGATTCCGCCTGGGGGAACCATCAACAAAACCACCGATGAGTTTTTTGATAATTTGAACCGGATTCGGAAGCTGCAAAAGGAGTATGAGGCGACCCTTCTATTCGGTCATGATTACGACCAGATTATGGCGTGGGTGGCCAAAGGGACCATTGACTGACTTTTTGCGGAGTTCTCTTTGTAATTTCTATCGGAAAGGAGAATATATATGGCTGCGCACACAACTGCCTCTGCTGGCGCTGCTTTGGGCAATGAGTTGCGGGATGGAACGGTTGCTAAGGTAGGCAGCACCAAGCGAATCCAGGAGCTGAATGGGATGCTCCATGCCAACCGGCCCAACGTGGACATCACCCGTGCCAGAGCGTATACAAAAATTTATCGAGAGACGGAAGGGATGCCGAGTCTCATGCGTCGATACAAAGCCTCGGCGGAGGTTTATCGGACCCTCAGTGACACCGTCTATGACCATGAGCAGTTGGTTGGTTGGCCGACCAAACGCATCCGAGGCGCCAACTTCGCCATTGAACTTCATGCCCACTGGCTGGCAGAAGACCTGCCCAATCTACGGGAACGAACCTATGATCCGTTTGAGATTACCGATGAAGACTACAAGGAACTGGAGGAGGATCTGCTGCCCTACTGGAAAGATAAGACCATGGCGGTCCAATGGGGGCATTATGTGAGCAAGGAGGAGTGGAATAGGGGACAGTTCGGTGGCGTGTCTGACGTGTCAAACTACCTATGTGCCAACGGGTCCCATTTTATTCCTGCTTGGACGGATGTGATCCGCCACGGTTTTGTAAAGTATTATGAAAAAGCGAAGATGCTGCTGGAAGCCTTGGACCCCAACGATCCAGCCTCCATCGACAAGCGGATTTTCTACACTGGAATCCTTGAGGTTTTGGAGGCCATTCGGGACTGGGGAGAACGTCTGTCTGCTGCCTGTGCTCGAAAGGCAGAGCAGGAGAGGGACTCTGTGCGCAAGAAGGAATTGGAGGATATGGCGGCTATGATGAAGCGGGTTCCATGGGGACCTGCCACCTCCTTCCACGACGCCTGTGAGACCGCCTGGGCGGTGTGCTTCTTCCTTTTTGTGGAGGGAGCTGGACCGTCCATCACTTGGGGGCGGTTTGACCAGTATATGTATCCTTATTATAAAGCGGATATTGAAAAGGGAGTCCTGACGCCGGAAGGGGCAATGGAACTGATTGAAGAACTGTATGTCCGGGTGACCTCCAATGTTTGGTTTCAGTCCACACAGATGGCGTACATCTTCGGGGGATATTATCGGTATCCACACCTGGATGTGGGTGGGTTGGATGAAAACGGAAAAGATGCTTCCAATGCATTGTCCTACCTTTGCCTGCGGGCCATGCGGTATGCGAAAACCACATCTCCGGCGGTGAGTTTGATGCTTCACCAAAAAACGCCGGATTCCCTCCTCTACGAGGCCTGTGAATTGGCGGCTGAAGGTATGGGGCATCCATCCTTTTTTAACTGCGAGGGGTTGTATGCCATGCTGGAACACCGGGCTGGTGGATTGGATGGGTATTCTAATTACACACGGAAGGATATTTTGCGCTATGGCTCTCCCATTGGCTGTGTGGAGCCAGGAGCAGAGGGCCTCCAGTATGGGCACACGGATTCGGGAATCATCAATGTAGCCGGAGCTGCACTGATGGCAGTGACCAATGGGGTGATGCCTGTGGAGTCGGACAATATGTTTGCCGGAAAGCTGCTGACCTTTGCCAGTGGTGAGCCGGAATCGTTCCAGACCTTTGAGGGCTTCTATGGGGCGGTCAAGGCCCAGATCAAGTATGCCATTGACGAGGCTCACGCCAATTTGCTCATTTGTGAAAAACTGTTGGCAGAGCAATTCAGTTTGCCGACTTTTACGGTTTTGTTGGAAGGGGCGCTGGAACAGGCTAAGGATGCGACCGCTGGCGGTGCAAAAGTGAATGTGGGTCCTACCATGAATATGTGTGGCTTTGGCACTATGGTAGATGCAGTGGCAGCGGTGAAGAAAGTGGTTTACGAGGACCGGGAAGCTACGTTGGCACAAGTGCGGGATGCCTGTATGAACAACTTTGCAGGATACGAGGATCTGCGGCTAAAACTGCAAGCTGCTCCGAAGTATGGCAACGACGATGATTTTGTGGATGAGCTTGCGGCTGATCTGTGGAAATGGTTTGCTGACTGTACCATGGTGCTGAAAATGTATCGGGGTCATTACTGTGATGCGGCAGTACAGATGGTGCAGTCTAATGTGGGATACGGAGCGATGACTGGGGCCACACCCAATGGTCGTCTGGCAGGGATGCCGTTGTCAGATACCATGTCTGCGACCCAACAGGCGGATACGCATGGTCCCACGGCGGCGGCTCGGAGCTATGGCAAGCTGGATTTCCCTGCCTACACCAATGGCACGCTGCTGAATATGTGGATTAGCCAGACTGAACTGATGGAAAAAGCCTGAAGACGCAGAAAGGAGTATCACAATGACAACCATTCGAGAAGTGCCTTTGCACTGTCCAGAGGCTTCTTATGAACCTCCTATTTATAAGGAGGCAGGGATGCGGAATTTTACCAATTTGGTGCGGACGATGCTCAATGACTATGGCGTGTACCATGTCCAGTTTAACACCATCAATAAGGAGACGCTGATTGATGCTAAGGCACATCCTGAGAAGTATCCTACCTTGATGGTCCGAGTGGCTGGGTATAGTGTGTATTGGACGGATATCGCTGAACGCGTCCAGGATGATATCATCAACCGTACAGAACACACGTTTTAAGAATGGCCTTGCGAACGTTTTCATAACGGATTAAGGTGGTTTTGTGAAGGAAAAGACAGCGGTTTTGTTTGATATTGGTCGGTTTCGCAGCACTGATGGACCGGGAATCCGAACAATCCTGTTTTTTAAGGGCTGTCCGCTTCGCTGTGTGTGGTGCAGCAATCCATTTGGTTTGGACCCGGCGCCGCAGTTGGCGGTGAATCCCAACAAGTGTACCGGCTGCGGCAAGTGCGTGACTGTCTGCCCCAATCAGATCAACACAGTGTCTCCGCAAGAAAAGGTTGTGGTGGACTTTTCTGCTTGTCAACTCTGTGGTGTCTGCGTATCTGTTTGTCCTGGTGGGGCCAGGTCTATTTGTGGCCAGCGTTATACGCCTGAGGAACTGTATCGAGAAGCGGTCAAAGATGTTGCCTTTTATCGAAAGGGTGGGGGAGGCGTGACGCTGTCTGGTGGGGAGGTTCTGCTTCAGTGGGAAGTGGCGGCAGAGACGCTG
>JAHHRP010000095.1 GCA_020025735.1 Evtepia sp. | reverse complement strand
GTCAAGCTGGCCTTGGGTGAGGAAGAGGCCCAAAAAGCCTATATCAGCTCCACCAAGTCCATGACGGGCCACATGCTAGGTGCCGCAGGTGCCATCGAAGCCTTGGCCTGCCTGAAAGCCCTGAACGAAGGCATCCTGCCTCCCACCATCAACCTGCTGGACCCCGATCCGGCCTGTGATCTGAACTATGTGCCCAACAAGGCCATTGAGACAGAGGTCGATCTGGTCCTATCCAATTCCCTGGGCTTTGGTGGGCATAACGCCTGCATTGCGTTCCGGAAGGTGAAGGTATGAACGACGCGGATATTAGAAAATACGCCAATTTGATGCGTGAACTGGAACTGACCGGGTTAGAAATCAAGGAAGACAACCGAGTGGTCCGTCTGGAACGGTCACCCGCTGTGCCTGCTCCAGTGCAGGAAGTTGTAGCAGCAGCTCCGTCAGCCCCTGCCCCCTCGGCACCTGCTGGGGGGGAGGGAACGGCAGTGACCTCTCCAATGGTGGGCGTTTTCTACGCTGCCCCGGCCGAAAATGCTGAGCCTTTTGTCAAGGTGGGTGACCGGGTGAAGCGGGGGCAGACCCTGTGTATCGTAGAGGCCATGAAACTGATGAATGAGATCATGGCAGAGATGGACGGAGAGATCGTAGAGATCTGTGCCCAGAACGGTCAAGTGGTGGATTTCGGCTGCCCCCTCTTCCGCATCAAAGGGCTGTAAGGAGGAGACCATGCAGCAAGACGAGATCAAAAAGATTCTACCCCATCGAGACAATATGCTCCTGCTGGATCAGTTAGAGAAGGAAGGGGACATTGCCCATGGCCAGTATCGGGTACGGGGAGACGAGTGGTTCCTCCAGGGACACTTTCCTGATACTCCGGTGGTGCCAGGCGTAATCCTCTGTGAGATCCTGGCTCAGTCGGCGGGGATTTTGATGGAGGAGGCCCTAACCCCTGGGACCATCCCCATGTACACCAGCATGAAGGATGTGCGCTTCCGGGCCCCGGTGCTTCCGGGTGACCTGTTTGAGACCCGGTGCCGGATCACCCGGGCCAAGCATCCATTCTACTTCGTTCAAGGGGAGGGGTATGTGGGGGATACCCTATGCGTGAAGGGGGAGTTCTCCTTCGGCATCACGGAGCGAGAGATATGTTTTCAAAGATCTTGATTGCCAACCGGGGGGAGATCGCAGTTCGGGTGATCCGGGCCTGTAAGGAGATGGGGATTGCGACGGTGGCTATCTACTCTCAGGCCGACCAGGACGCGCTTCATGTAGCCCTGGCTGATGAGAGTTACTGTGTGGGTGGACCCTCTCCTGCTGACAGCTATCTCAACCAAGAACGCATAGTTTCTGCGGGCTTGGCATCCGGCGCGCAGGCCATCCATCCTGGCTATGGATTTCTCTCGGAAAATGCTTCCTTTGCTGCCTTGTGCCGCAAAAATGGCTTGGTATTCATCGGGCCTACCCCGGAGAGCATGGAACAGTTGAGTGATAAGGCGGCGTTGAAAGAGATTATGCGGCGCAACGGCCTGGAGGTGATCCCCGGCACCCAGGCCCTTGCCAGCGCGCAGGAGGCCCTGACTGCCGGAGCAGAAATTGGCTATCCGGTCATGCTCAAGGCCAGTGCTGGCGGCGGCGGCCGTGGAATTCGTTTGGTCAACGCCCCCAATGAAATGACCCAAGCGTATGCATTGGCCGTAGCTGAGGGTGAGGCATCCTTTGGAGATGGGTCAGTGTACATGGAAAAATTTGTCCATCCTGCCCGGCACATTGAAGTCCAAATTCTGGCCGACGAAGCCTCCAACGTGGTTTGCCTGGGGGAGAGAGACTGCTCTGTGCAGCGTCACCACCAGAAGCTCATTGAGGAGTCCCCCTCTCCGGCGGTGAGCCGCGCCCAGCGGAAAAAGCTCATGGAGCTGACTGCCCGTGCGGTGCAGGCTATCGGCTATGTGGGCGTGGGGACTTTGGAATTTTTGTTGGACAAAGATGGCCGATTCTGGTTTATGGAGATGAATCTGCGCCTGCAAGTGGAACACGGTGTGACGGAGATGCTGACAAAGATTGATCTGGTCAAGTGGCAGATCCGCGTTGCCGCAGGGGTTTCCTTAAACTTCCGCCAGCAGAATGTAGACCTGACAGGGGCTTGTGTGGAGTGCCGCATCAACGCGGAAAAGCCCGGTAAGCTGACCATGCTTCATGTCCCTGGCGGCCCATTTGTCCGATTCGATACTTATTTGGTGAGTGGGTTGACGGTTTCGCCCTACTATGACTCACTTTTAGGCAAGCTCATCGTTTATGCAGGCACCCGAGAGGAGGCCATGCGGAAGATGAAGGCGGCCTTGTGTGAGCTGGTGGTGGATGGGATCGAGACCAACATCGCTGAGCAACTGGACTTGGTCAGCGACCCCAGGTTTATGTCTGGGGACTATGATTTAACCTTTATGGAAGGCAGGTGACACCGTTGCCGTTTTTGAACTTTCGTCATACCCCCAGAAATGAGCTGGAGAAAGGGGGACGCACGGCGGCTCTCATCCAGGAAGACGCCAGCGAACCGGAAAAAATCTGTCCCAACTGCCACAAAAGTATTCCCGTCAGCCGCCTTTGGGCCAACTGGAATACCTGTCCTTGTGGCCACCATTTTCGACTGAGAGGTCGGCAACGGCTGCGGTTCATTGCCGATAAAGGTTCTATTCAGGAACTGTTTTCTGAGATGACAGGGACAGACCCCCTCAACTTTCCCGGCTATCAGGAAAAGCTGGCCTCTGTCCGGGATGCCAGTAGTGAAACGGAGGCCGTTTTATGTGCTACCGTCCGCATCGGCGGTCAGCCATGCTGCCTGTTTATCATGGAACCCTTCTTTATGATGGGCAGCATGGGCACCGTGGTAGGGGAGAAGATCACCAGCCTCTTTGAGTACGCCACGGAGCATGGCCTGCCAGTGGTGGGCTACACGGTTTCCGGTGGCGCCCGGATGCAGGAGGGGCTGCTGTCTCTTATGCAGATGGCCAAGACCAGCGGAGCAGTCAAGCGCCACAGCGATGCGGGACTGTTTTATTGTGTGGTCCTAACCGATCCTACAACGGGAGGCGTTACGGCCAGCTTTGCCATGGAGGGAGATGTGATTCTGGCCGAGCCTGGCGCGACGGTCGGTTTTGCTGGAGCCAGAGTGGTGGAACAGACCACCCGCAAGGCATTGCCCAAGGGGTTCCAGACAGCAGAATTTCTTCAGAAGCACGGCTTTGTAGATGCCATTGTGCATCGGCGGGACCAGCAGCAGACGTTGTCTTTCCTGCTCAAGCTCCACCAGAGAGGAGGCGCAGTATGAGCACCCAAGCCTATGACATTGTTAAGTTGGCCCGTGGCAACAAACGTCCGACGGGAATGGACTATATCCAGAACCTGTGTGCAGATTTTTTTGAACTCCATGGGGATCGACGCTATGCCGATGACGGAGCTGTGGTGGGAGGGATTGGTCATTTCCGTGGGATTCCTGTGACCCTAGTCGCCATTGAAAAAGGACATAACGCCAAAGAACGTTTGGCTAGGACATTTGGTGCCCCGCATCCTGAGGGGTATCGCAAGGCGCTGCGCCTAATGAAGCAGGCAGAAAAATTTCATCGGCCTGTGTTGTGCTTTGTAGATACATCAGGTGCTTATTGTGGTGTTGGTGCTGAGGAGCGGGGACAGGGTCAGGCCATTGCGGAAAATCTCATGGAAATGATGACCCTGAATACTCCCGTCATCACGGTGCTCATCGGAGAAGGCGGCAGCGGCGGCGCGCTGGCGCTCTCGGTGGCAGACCGGGTGTGGATGCTGGAAAATGCAGTTTACTCTGTCATTTCCCCTGAGGGCTGTGCCAGTATCCTGTGGAAGGACGCAGCCAAGGCAGATGAAGCGGCACAGCGACTGAAACTCACGGCCCGGGACGCCCTGCGCCTGGGAATTATTGAAGGAATTGTTCCCGAGCGGGAACTGGGGCAGAGTGGGTTTTATACGCTCCTAGCCGATCGGCTCGAGAAGGAATTGCACTTGCTCATGGGAGAGAAGGACCTGCTTGAGCGGCGATATCAGCGTTTTCGTGCCTTTGGACGGCCTGTGGCTTCCGAGGCAGAGTGAGGGAGGCAAAGTATGCATGTTTACCAAAACTATTGCCAAGAGACGTTTGATGAACAGGGGCGGCTGGCCAAGTTCCAGCTGAACTATCCTGAAAACTTTAATTTTGGCTACGATGTGGTGGATACTATGGCAGAGCTTGCACCTCAGCAGCGAGCGCTGGTGTGGTGTGATGGCGAAGGGCGTGAGGAGACGTTTACCTTCCAGGATTTGCGAAGCAAGAGCAATCAGGCTGCCAGGGTCTTTCTGAGGGCGGGAATCCGCCGGGGAGACTATGTGATGGTAGCGTTAAAACGCCACTATGAATATTGGTTTGTCACCGTAGCCCTGCATAAGATCGGGGCTGTTCTCATTCCTGTTACCCATATGCTTACTCAGGATGATATTTTATATCGGCTGAAGTCTGCACCGATTCGGGCCATTATCTGTACTTCCCAGGGAGAAGTGCCTGGGCGAGTGGCCGGGGCAGTGGCCCAGGCAGAGCTGAACTGTCGGCTTTGGACGGTCCAGCAGGAGATCTCTGGCTTTGCCAATCTCACCACAGCAATGGAAGAGGAAGAGGACACTCTGGACCGTGTGCCTACCCTGGCAACAGACCCAATGATTCTCTATTTTACCTCTGGAACGACAGGTCAACCAAAAGGTGTGGTTCATGACTTTACCTATCCGTTGGCCCATATCATTACAGCAAAATACTGGCAGCAGGCCCAGGATGGTGGGTTGCACTTTACTGTGGCTGAGACTGGCTGGGGCAAAGCCTCTTGGGGAAAGATCTATGGCCAGTGGCTGGTGGGCAGCAGTGTGATGGTTTTTGATTTTGACAACTTTGATCCTAAGCGGTTGGTGGCAATTATCAACCGCTATGGGGTGACATCTTTCTGTGCGCCGCCCACAGTGTACCGTTATTTGGTAAAGAAGGGCTTGCCGCCTATGCCAACCTTGCTTCATGCTACGACTGCTGGGGAACAGCTCAACCCTGAAATCTTCCGCCAGTTTACCAAGGAGACCGGACTGCCGCTGCGGGAGGGCTATGGACAGACGGAAACCACGCTCTTGCTGGCCAATCTTGCTGGATGGGAGTCGGTGGAGGGCGCTATGGGTGTGCCTTCTCCCCTCTACCGTATCCAGCTGCAAAACTCAGATGGCACGCCGACGCCTGTGGGAGAGATCGGTGAAGTGGTGGTCTTGCCTCAGGATGAGAACCGGCCTGTGGGCCTATTCAGCCAGTATCTTGGCGATGCCAAACGCTATGAGCAGGTCTGGGCGGGAGGGGTCTACCACACCGGAGACGCTGCGTGGCAGGATGAGAACGGCTATTATTGGTTTCATGGCCGATTTGATGATATCATCAAGACAGGTGGGTTCCGCGTGGGACCCTATGAAGTAGAGAATGTCCTCATGGAACATCCGGCAGTGCTGGAGTGCAGCGTGGTGGGTATCCCAGACCCTCTGCGCGGCCAGGCGATCAAAGCGGTGGTGGTCCCTGCGGCGGGGTATCAGCCCAGCCGAGCGCTGGAGCGGGAGCTGCGGGAGTTTTGCAATAGCAAAATGGCCACCTATAAATGGATCCGAGTGGTCGAGTTTGTCTCCGCGATGCCTAAGACCATTAGCGGGAAGATCCGTAAGACCGAACTGAGGACTTGAGCTGTGCCGGGTGACCCATCAAACAGGCAGGAGGAGAGGATCATAGAAGAACAGCCCAAAGCCAAGAGACGCAACACCCGCCAGGAACTCATCAAAGCAGGCATTGCGGAGATCAATCGTCATGGCGTGGCGGGATTTTCTATGCGCCGGATTGCCCAGGATTGTGGAGTATCCTGTGGTGCACCTTACAAACACTTTGGGGATCGGAAGGAATTTATCGCTGCCATCATCGAGTATGTCAATAGCCAGTGGCACACCCGCCAGGCTGAGGTTATGGCTGCCTGGGACGGGGATACCGGGAAGCAGATCGTGGAGGTCAGCACAGAGTACATCCGTTTTCTGATGGAGAATCCACACCTGCGGGCGATTCTTACCATGAAGAATGAGGAGTTTGACAATGTCTGCCACAAAAGGCGCGAAGAGATGAGTAGTCCCACCAAGCAGATGATCCTTCGCTATTGCCAAGAGTATCACATCAGTGAGGAAGTTCGGGAACGCAAGCAGTATGTGATTCGCGCGCTGATCTTTGGTGCGGCGGTTCAGTTTGAAAATGGCGAGTTGCCTTATGATGAACACAGCATGAAGATCGTTCATGACAGCATTGAACGAGAATTGCTGCTTCCTTGATCCAATGGAAAGGTGAACGCATCAAAAAAATTGGGAGAAACGTAATTTTCTCTTGACAAATGCGTTTGTCTCTTGTATTATTTAGACAGAGATAAGGGAGAGCCGTTTGAGGCAACCCCAAACTCTCCGTAGAATTCCTCCCAAACCCAAGCGATGATGAAAGGATCGGTGAGTCCCATGGGCGAGATAGCGTTCTTTCAGAGAACATGGGCACCACGTCAATGAGACAAGCAGAAACAAAACGGTTTCCCGTTGTATAATCGTTCTTGTTCCTTGTGTTCAGCAACGGCTGATTTGGTAGTTGCTCATAAAGTTCTCTGATTCGATAACCTCGACAATCTATTCGCATGTATGTTATTCTTCCTGTTCATGAAATCGTGGATGACAATAAAATATTGTGATTTTCAACCGGACGCATGTTCGATAGAATTGTGTGGTAAGGTGTGATTGGTGTTGTTGTGCAACTGCTTCCAAGATAACGGTTTTTAGTGACATGGGCGTGGTAAATGCAAGAGCGTTTGCAAAGTCCTGTTGATCCAATCCTTTGGTATTTGCTTTCTACCACACTCTTCGACTGGCGTAGCCATTTGAAAATAAGTTGCAGCGGGTACTCCGAGTGGAGTACCCGCTGTTTTGTTTTTATTTGGAATTAAGACGAGAGAAAAAGAGAAAGAGTCAATATAGTTATAAT
>JAHHRP010000094.1 GCA_020025735.1 Evtepia sp. | reverse complement strand
TCAAAGGACAGCCACGGGCTTAAAGAGGGGCAAGAGACCACTGGATTCTTAAAAAGAGATTACAGATTGGTTTGCATTTTTCTGAAAAGGCGGTAAACGGCAGTTCCGCAGAGAGCTGCTCCAAGGCAGAAAGCCCTGTGTCCTCCTGAGGGAAACGGATTTTTTGGGCATGTGTGTGGATGTATAACCTGCTGTACAGATCCAGCTCAGACAGGGAAACGATGTAATACACGCAGCAAGAGAGCAGGATGGCCACGGCACATGCGATGGAGAGGTAGAGCAGATACAACGATTTTTTCATAGAGTTTACCCTCTTAAAAATAAGGTCCAGTGCGGTGCATTGGGTGAGGCACTACACTGGACCTTGAATGCACGACGAAAGGTCTGCAAAGGTAGGTAAAGATGGGGTTGCTACAATGATAATTCTTTATTCAAGGGGAACGCGATTCAAGAAAATTATACCCCAAAATAGAAAAATACAACACTTTTGATAAAATTCTAATAAAAAATGAACTTTGTAAAAACGATCAAAGAGGGGGAGAAAGAAATCTCTATCATTTTTGATTGAGTGCGGCTGGACTGGCGGAAGGGGTATGGGTGTGCTGCTCGGCGGCCAACCGTTTGGCGTTGGCCAGCATGAGCTTG
This sequence comes from Evtepia sp., assembly GCA_020025735.1. GTDB lineage: Bacteria > Bacillota > Clostridia > Oscillospirales > Oscillospiraceae > Evtepia. Next base: position 6,622 of record JAHHRP010000094.1, on the reverse strand, counting down.
ATGCGGTTTTCCTGATTGATCTTGGTGGCACCGGGGTCATAGTCCACGGCCACGATGTTGGAATCGGGAAAATCATCCTTGAGCACCCGGATCATCCCCTTGCCCACGATGTGGTTGGGCAGGCACCCAAAGGGCTGGGCGCAGACGATGTTGGGGGTGCCGGTGTGGATGAGTTCCAGCATCTCGGCGGTGAGCAGCCAGCCTTCTCCCATCTTGCAGCCGTCGTTGAGATAGCCGCCGATGAGCTGATGGAGCTGCCGGAAGGGGGCTGGTGCCCGGAAGCCAGCCTCCTGCAAAGCCGCGATCATGTCCATCTGGCATTTCTCTACATAGCCCATGAAGAAACGACAAAAGGATTCTTTGGCCCAGCTGCCGCCGAACATCTCCACGTCGGAGACCCGGTTGTAGATTTTAAAAATCAGGAAATCTGTAAGACCCGGCACCACCGGTTCGGCCCCCTCATCCAGAAGGAACTGTTCCAGGTGATTGTTGCCCAGGGAGGAAAACTTGATGTAAATTTCTCCCACTACGCCAACACGGACCTTTTCTTCCCCGGCTACCGGGATGGTCTTGAAGTCGGCGCAGATCTCGTCAAAAATCCCCCGCATCTTTTTTCGGGTCATGCCGTCGCCCTGGTCGAAGCGGTCCAAGAGCTGGCTGGTCCACTGCTCTACCTTGGCGGTGGTGTCGCCGGGGGTGACCTCATAGGGACGCACCTGATTGGCGACATTCATGATAAGGTCCCCGTACATGGTGCCGTAAATGAGCCGCCGGATCAGACCCACTGTCCAGTGAAAGCCGGGGTTTTTCTCCATCCCGAAGGAGAGAGACAGCACCGGGATGTAGTCCAGCCCTGCCTTTTCCAGGGCCTTGCGGAGCATGTGGATGTAATTGGAGGCCCGGCAGCCGCCGCCAGTCTGGGTGATGAGAAGAGCCACTTTGTGGGGATCGTAGCCCCCGTTCTGGATGGCATCAATCATCTGGCCGATGACCAGCAGGGCAGGGTAGCAGGCGTCGTTATGGACGTATTTCAAGCCGCTGTCCACCACCGAGCGGCTGTCGTTGTTGAGGATGGCCACCCGGTAGCCAGAGCGCCCTAGGAGCTTGGCGAAGAAGCCAAAGTGGACGGGAAGCATCTGGGGGATGAGGATGGTGTATTCCTTCCGCATCTCCTGGGTGAAGAGCAGGCGGCCGGTCTTGTCGTATTCTAGTTTTGCCATGGGTCACTGGCCTCCTTTCTGGGCTTGGGCATCCCGAGCCTCCAGGGCGGCCATGAGGCTGCGGATGCGGATCTTCACTGCCCCTAGGTTGGAGATGTCGTCGATTTTTAGTTGGGTGTACAACTCCCCGGCGTCCTCTAGGATGGCGCGCAGCTCATCGGTGGTGATGGCATCCACCCCGCAGCCGAAGGAGACCAGCTGGATGAAGGCCATGTCCGGCTGGGTGCAGACGTAGCGGGCGGCGTTGTACATCCGGGCGTGATAGGTCCACTGGTTGAGGACCCGCCGGGGCTGTTTGTCCATGTGCTGGAAGACGGCATCTTCCGTGACCAGGACGAAGCCGAAGGAGGTGATGAGATCGTTGATGCCGTGGTTGATTTCCGGGTCCATGTGGTAGGGGCGGCCGGCCACCACCAGGATCTTCCGTTTGTGTTCCCTGGCATAGGCGATGTACTCGGCACCCTTTTGCTGGACCAGCTTGCGGAAGTCCTCATAGGCGGCGTAGGCTTTGCGAATGGCCTTGACCGACTCTCGTTTCGGGACGCCAAATTCCCGGAGGAACAGCGCTGCCCCTTTCTTCTCGAAATCCTTTGGCCGGTGGAGGCCCAGGTTGGGGTGGATGTAGTGGATCTTGCTCAAGGCAGGGATATTTACACCCAGCAGATCGGGATAATAGGCTACCACAGGGCAGTTGTAGTGGTTGTCGGACAGGTGTTCGTCAAAGTTATAGGACATACAGGGGTAGAAAATGGTGTCTACGCCCTTCTCCAGCAGGGCCATAATGTGACCGTGGAGGAGTTTGGCCGGATAGCAGACGGTGTCTGAGGGGATGGTCTGCTGGCCTTTGATGTACAGGTTTCGGGTAGACTCTGGGGAGAGGACCACCTCGAAGTTCAGATTGGTGAAGAGGGTGTACCAGAAGGGAAGGTTCTCGTACATATTCAGCCCAAAGGGAATGCCGATTTTGCCACGGGAGCCATCCCCCTGCCCGTTGCCTTGCAAGGTACGCAGGTACTGATATTTGAACTTGAGCAGATCAGGAATCTCGACCTTTTCCTGACCGAGGGGCCGGGAACAGCGGTTGCCAGAGATGAATTTCCGCCCGCCGTCAAAGCGGTTGATGGTGAGGGAACAGTGGTTGGTACACAGTTTGCAGGTAGCGGGTTTTGCCTCGTGGGTAAAGGTTTCCAGTGCCTGAGGGGGGAGCAGGGCAGAGTGATCCAGCCCTGCGTCTTTGGCGGCCAGGGCGGCGCCATAGGCTCCCATCATGCCGGAGATGGTGGGGCGAGTGACTTCGCGGCCGAGTTCCAGTTCAAAGGAGCGCAGCACGGCATCGTTGAGGAAGGTACCGCCCTGGACCACGATATGTTGGCCCAGGTCATCGGCGTTGGCGGCTCGAATGACCTTGTAAATGGCGTTTTTCACCACGGAGATGGAAAGACCAGCGGAGATATCCTCTACGGAGGCACCGTCCTTCTGGGCCTGCTTGACCGAGGAGTTCATGAAAACGGTACAGCGGGACCCCAAATTCACCGGATGCTGGGCGAACAGGCCCATTTTAGAAAAGTCGGCGATGGAGTATCCCAGGGCCTTGGCAAAGGTCTCGATGAAGGACCCGCAGCCAGAAGAGCAGGCTTCGTTGAGGAGGATAGAGTCCACGGCACCGCCCCGGATTTTGAAGCATTTCATATCCTGGCCGCCGATGTCGATGATGAAATCTACGTCGGGGGTGAAGTGTCGGGCGGCGTTGAGATGGGCTACGGTCTCCACCAGGCCCAAGTCACAGGAGAACGCATTTTTTATTAAATCCTCTCCATAACCAGTTACGGCGGCGCCTTGAATGGTCACCCGGTCCCCGCACCGGGCATAAATCTCCCGCAGCTGGGGCAGGACAATGCTGATGGGGTTGCCCTGGTTGGAGTGGTAGAACGCGTAGAGGATGTTGCACTGGGGATCAATGAGGACCATCTTTGTGGTGGTGGAACCAGCGTCAATGCCTAAGTACGCCGGACCGGCGTAGGAGGCCAAGTCAACCGTTGGGACAGACATGGCCTGGTGACGGGCAGAAAAGGCATCGTATTCCGTTTGAGAGGTGAAAAGGGGGTCCATGGTGTCTACTGGGGCAGAGACGCTGGCAGCGTGTTCCAGCAGATCCAACAGGTCCTCGAAGGGCCGGGGTGTATTACCCTCAATGCACAGGGCGGCACCGATGGCAGCAAAGCAATCGCCGTCCTGGGGGAAAATGGCGTGGTCTTCCTCTAAGTTCAGTGTCTCCACAAACCGCTGACGCAGGCCGGCAAGGAAGTGGAGGGGGCCGCCCAGAAAGACGATGGTGCCTTTGAGTTCACGGCCCTGTGTTAGGCCGGCTACGGTCTGGTCTACCACGGCCTGGAAGATGGAGGCGGCGATGTCTTCTTTTCTCCCGCCTTGGTTGAGGATGGGTTGGATATCGCTTTTGGCGAACACGCCGCATCGAGAGGCGATGGGGTAGATCTTCTCATGCTGGAGCGACAGGGTATCCAGTTCATTTACGGTTACATTGAGCAGGGTAGCCATTTGGTCGATGAAAGCACCGGTTCCCCCGGCGCAGGAACCATTCATCCGTTCTTCCAGGGTGTTGCCGAAGAAGATGATCTTGGCGTCTTCTCCTCCCAACTCAATGACGGCATCTGTGCCGGGAATGAATTCCTGTACGGCTGCGGCAGTGGCGTAGACTTCCTGCACGAAGTCTAGTCCTGCTGCCTTAGCGACTCCCAAGCCTGCGGAGCCAGTGATGAGCAGCTGGACTTCCTGGCCGCCCAGGAGTCCCCGCAGGCTTTGGAGGGTTTCGCATGTTCGTTCGCGGGTTTTGGAGTAGTGCCGCTCATAGGAGCGGAACAGCAGTTTATTTTGTTCATCCAACACCACCACCTTTACGGTGGTGGAGCCGATGTCGATACCAATGCGCAAAGCCATGATGTCACCTCGATACTGCACATTATAACATTAGATGTGAAATGGGATAGACGGACCTGCAAAGCAGAACTATCCCATTCTATTTCACAAATAATATCCATTATAACGTAGACGGTGTCGAAACACAACGAAAACCTTACAGCAGAAGAGACAAAAGCTTCCTTGCAATATTTGGGAACGTATTCGATGGGCGTTAGGCAAGCAGGGATAAGACCAGTTCGTTCTCCTGTGCCTCCAGATATAAGGTCTCACCGGGGGTGACATCCTCCCGCAGCAGCAGCTCTGCGGCAGGAATTTCCACTTGACTGCGGATGAGCCGTCGCAGGGGTCTGGCGCCATAGCGGGGATCTAGTCCCTTTTGCGCCAACAGATGGATGGCACCATCGGAAGGAAGAAAGTCAATCCCTGTTTCTGCCAGCCGATGGGCAAAGGAGGACAACAGTTTGCGGGTGATGGCATCCATCTCTTCTGTGCCTAAGGGATGGAAGGGGATGATCTCATCCAGCCGCCCTAGAAACTCAGGGCGGAACACTTGGCGCAGTTCTCGCTGCAAGGCATCGGTTTGGGCATCTGCGGCGCGGTTTTCATCGGCAAAGCCCAGGGGGATTCCAGAAGAAAGCCCCCCAACATTGGAAGTCATAACAATGACCGTGTTGCGGAAATCCGTCTGCCTGCCCTGGGCATCGGTGAGGACCCCGTCTTCCAAGATTTGCAGCAGCAGGCCCCAGACCTGGGGATGGGCTTTTTCCAGCTCGTCAAACAGCAGCACGGAATAGGGGCGGCGGCGGACGGCCTCTGTCAGTTCTCCTCCATCTTCGTGGCCCACATAGCCGGGAGGAGCTCCGGTCAGACGGCTCATGGTATGTTTTTCTGCAAACTCTGTCATATCAAACCGCAGCAGGGCCTCTTCACTGCCAAAGAGCGCTTGGGCAAGGGCACGGCACAGTTCGGTTTTCCCCACCCCTGTGGGACCTAAAAAGAGGAATGCACCCACGGGGCGGTCAGGCTCCTTCAAGCCAGCCCGACCGCGCCGGATGGCCCGGGCCACAGCGGACACAGCTTCCTCCTGTCCTGCCACCCGACGGCGGAGACGATCCTCCAGTGTCAGCAGGCGTGCTTTTTCCGTTTGGGTCAGGGCGGTCAGAGGGATGCCCGTCCATTGGGAAACCACCTGAGCAACTTCCTGATCGGTGACCACCAGAGCGGGCCGATCGGCCTGCCAACTGTGGCGGGCCTGATCCAACTCCTGCCGGAAGTCCTCCTCGGCATCCCGGCATCGGGCGGCCAGCTCATAGTCCTGGGCAGCGATGGCTTCGTCCCGTTCCAGCGCGGCAGCCTGAACGCGATGTTCCAGCGCTTTCAGGTTTGCTGGGGGCTGCATAGCCTGGAGACGGGTACGGGAGGCAGCTTCGTCCAGAAGGTCGATGGCCTTGTCCGGCAGCCGCCGCTGGGGAAGATAACGTACCGATAGGGTTACCGCAGCCTGAAGTGCCTTTGGCTGAAAGGTCAGCCCATGATGGATGCTGTAACGTGGCAGCAGGGAGCGTAGAATGGAGAGGGTGGTTTCCTGGCTGGGTTCGGAGACTTGGATAGGCTGGAAACGGCGTTCCAGAGCAGCTTCTTTTTCGATAGAGCGTCGGTATTCCTGGGTGGTGGTGGCACCGATGAGCTGTAATTCCCCACGCGCCAGGGCGGGCTTGATGAGGTTGGCGGCATCAATGGCACCTTCGGCACTCCCTGCGCCTATGATGGTGTGTAATTCATCCAGAAAGAGAATGACGTTCCCTGCCCGAGCTACCTCTGCCAGAATGTTTTTCATGCGCTCTTCAAACTCTCCGCGGTACTTAGTGCCAGCAATCACCGAGGCAAGGTCCAGGGACAACAGACGTTTTTGCCGTAGGGCGTCGGGCACCAGGCCATGGGCCATCTTCTGGGCCAGTCCTTCAGCTACGGCAGTTTTGCCGACCCCAGGCTCCCCCAGGAGAACGGGGTTGTTTTTTTGGCGGCGCAGGAGGATCTGGATGACACGCTGGATCTCTTCTTCCCGTCCTGACACGGGATCATACCCCCCTCGCGCGGCCTGCTGAACCATGTCTCTGGCGTGCTGATCCAGCAGGCGGGTGGCATGGGAAGAGACGGAGACGGTGTAGCCTGCCTCCCCCTTAGAGCGGGGAGAAGGGGAGGAGGAGCTGCCCAGGGCTTTGACTGGGCAGAAGAGACGATGGGTCATGAGCGCACCTCCTGTTTTGGGGCGGGAGCGGGTTTTGTCTGGGGAGAAAAGACGGAAGAATTTCGTGGCGTGTGGATGAAGGAGCAAGGCGCGCCTTCCAGGTCTGGAACAAGGGTGCCAGATGCAGCGGGATGGGATGAATTTTTCATGGTATTTTTCCTCCAAAATGGGTGTTATCGCTAAACTCCATAAAAATATTGCCCCAAAACTATAAAAA
>JAHHRP010000093.1 GCA_020025735.1 Evtepia sp. | reverse complement strand
ATAATACATTGTCTGCTACTGAATTGCGTCTTTCGATATTCTGTGTTATGATGGGGTAAATTTTTCTGTCATACACTGCCGACCTACATCGGCTCTGCCCCCATTCGAGAAGGAGAATGTTGTGTGAATATCATTATTATTGGCGCTGGCAAGGTAGGTTCCACCTTGGCAGCCTACCTCTCTCGAGAGAATCACGATGTCACCATCATCGACAACGACAATGCCGCCATTCATCGGGCCAGCGATACTTTGGATGTTATGTGCATCAAGGGTCCTGGCGCTGCCCCTTCTGTCCTTTGTGAAGCTGGAGCTGAAGACGCTGATTTGGTCCTAGCCACCACCAACTTGGACGAGGTGAATATGCTCTGCTGCTTGACTGCAAAACGACTGGGAACCAAGTTCACCATCGCCCGCATTCGAGACATCATCTATACCAGTGATTTGCCTGCACTGCAAAAGGATCTGAATGTGGATGCCGTCATCAACCCAGAGTATTCCTCTGCACTGGAAATTTCCCGGCTGCTCCGCTTCCCTGCCGCCGCCAATGTAGACACCTTCTTCCGCGGCAAGGTGGAAATGCTTGGGATTCGAGTCCTAGAGAGCGATCCTATGGTAGGCATTCCCCTCTCCAGCCTTTTTCGTCGGACCAGCAACCTATCAATCCTCTTCTCTGCCGCCGAGCGAAAGGGACAACTCATCGTCCCCAACGGAGACTTCGTTCCTCAGGTAGGAGACAAGCTATACGTCACTGGTTCCCCCAAAGATCTGTACTCCTATCTTCGTACTTTGGGACGCGATTTGCCCCGCATCCATTCTGCTTTCCTCATCGGCGGCAGCCGGATTGCCCACTATCTATCCAAAATGCTCCTTTCTATGGGTGTGCGGGTTACTCTAGTGGAAAACAACGAGGCCCACTGCCGGGCTTTGTCTGAGTGGCTCCCAGAAGCACTCATCCTTCATGGGGACGGCACCGACCAGGAATTGCTTCATTCAGAACATTTCACCAACAACGATGCTTTCATCGCTCTCACCGGCCGAGATGAAGACAACCTGATCTCTGCCCTTTATGCCCAGCAGCAGGGGGTGCGAAAGGTTGTGGCCAAGTGCAATCGGGTCAACTATTCTGAGGTAGTCCAAGCCGCTGGGCTGGACTGCGTCGTGGCCCCCAAGCTCATCACAGTGGCTCGAATCCTCCGATTGGTCCGCGGCTTGCAAGACAAGAGCGGTAGCGTGATGACCTCTCTTCACCGCATTGCAGACACCGATGCTGAGGCCGCAGAGTTCATTCTTCAAGACAACACGCCCAACCTGGGTATCCCCCTGAAGGATTTGGAAATCCGTAAGGGCTTTCTCATCGTAGCCCTCCTACATAAAAATCAGGTTGTCATCCCTTCTGGAAACACCGTCCTATCCTCAGGGGATCGGGTCATTGTGATCTCCCACGCCAAGGGCATCCAAGCCTTTCGTGATATTTTCCTTGACTCCTAATCTGTATCTTTGTATCTTTTTAAGCAGGAGGACACCTGCCCTGGCACCTCCTATCTCTGTCCCAGTCTATCTGGATTGTCCCTCTGTCCCGCCAGGGCGGCAGAGAGACCTTCCTCGTCCTTTTTATGTTCTATGAATTATAAGCTGATGCTCCGCACTTTGGGTCGTACCTTACAATTGGAGGCCCTTTGTTTGTTGTTGCCCATGATGGTCAGCCTGATTTACCGGGAAGATCCCCGGCCTTTTTTCTATACCATCTGCATTGTGGGCGTCCTTGGTTCCTTATTGGTCCGGCTAAAAGCCCGACCCGATTTCTATTCCCGAGAAGGCTTTGCTGTTGTGGGACTGATTTGGCTGGTCCTGAGTCTGTTTGGGGCACTGCCATTCTGGTTTTCCGACTGTTTTTCTTCCTATGTAGACTGTTTTTTTGAAATTGTCTCAGGCTTTACCACCACAGGTGCCTCCATCTTGACAGCAGTGGAGCCACTGCCTCGCGGCATTTTGTTCTGGCGATCCTTCTCCTCCTGGATCGGCGGGATGGGTGTGTTGATCTTTACCCTGGCTTTTCTGCCCAAAGTGGGTGGACGCACTCAGGTTCTGGTTCAAGCAGAGGCTACTGGACCCGTCAGCAACAAACTGGTCCCCAAAACCGCCCTATCTGCCCGTATCCTCTATCTCATCTACATTGCCCTGACCGTCTTGGAGATTCTTGCCCTTTGTATCGCCGGGATGCCTCTTTACGATGCCTCTGTAACTACCTTTGCCACAGTATGCACCGGTGGATTTTCCGTGATGAACGCCAGCATCGCCTCCTATGGCCTGCCTGCTTGTGAAATTATCATCACCATTTTTATGCTTCTTTGCTCTCTGAATTTTGCGGTCTTTTTCCTCCTGCTGACTGGACGGCTCCGCCAGGTTCTGGGCAGTGATGAGTTGCGCTTTTTTCTGCTGTCAGTCGCTATCGCCTCGGGGATTATTTTCCTGAATATCCTACCCAATTATGACTCCATTAGTCGTGCCCTGTTGGATACACTATTTCAAGTTTCCTCTGTGGTCTCCACCACCGGCTTCTCCACCGCCAACTTTGCCCTCTGGCCCACACTTTCCCAATTCATTCTGGTCCTACTGATGTTCTTGGGCGGGTGTGCAGGCAGCACGGCTGGCGGTTTAAAATGCTCCCGCGTACTTCTTATGCTCCGGTGCGGTAACCGCTCCATGCGCCGGCTCTCTCACCCAAGAGCAGTGAAGGTCGTCAAGTTAGACGGAAAGGCTGTGGACGAAGACACTCTAAACACCGTCTTTGTCTTCTTTACCTGCTTCTTCCTGATCCTTGGTGGTACATGCCTTATCGTCAGCCTGGACGGATTCTCTCTGACCACCACTTGCTCTGCCGCCCTTGCCTGTTTGAGCAACACTGGCCCCGGACTGGATGTCGTCGGCCCCATGGGGAATTTTTCCGCTTTCTCTGCCCTGAGCAAAGTTACTCTATCTCTCGCCATGCTTATCGGTCGTCTGGAAGTCTTCCCCAGCCGCATCCTTCTCCAGCCCGCCACTTGGCGGAAAAACTGACAGGAAATGCTCTTTGTAACTCTGCCCTCTTTACTTTCCTTCTCCCTATGCTTTTTTGTCGTTTTTGTGAAATCTCTTCAAATGAGCAGAAAAAAGAGGTCAGAGACTTGAAAAACTCTGGTAGTATTGCTAAAATTGGTGTGTTATTCATAGGAGCATTGTCGCTTGCAGGCAATGCTTGTACAGAAAAGGAGTGTCGTTCGTGGAAAAGTATCTGTGGGTCGGCTTCATCGGTGCAGTTTTGGCGCTGTTGTTTGCCATGATCCAACGCAAGAAAGTCATGTCCTACTCAGAGGGCAACGCCACGATGCAGAAGATTGCGCAGTCCATCCGTGAGGGTGCCAACGCCTATCTGAAGCATCAGTACTCCACCGTGGCCAAGGTTTTCGCTGTTGTCTTTGTGATCCTGCTGATTATTGCCTTTGCCAGCGGCGGTGACATGCTGTCTAAGTTCACCCCCTTCGCTTTCCTCACCGGTGGAATCTGGTCCATGCTGGCCGGTCTGATCGGCATGAAGATCGCCACCAACTCTAACGCCCGTACTGCACAGGCTTCCTCTGAGAGCCTTAACCGCGGTCTGCGGGTCGCTTTTTCCTCCGGTGCCGTTATGGGCTTTACCGTGGTCGGTCTGGGTATCCTGGATATCACTATCTGGTTTACCATCCTGCGCTTTGTTGCTGGGATCAATGATCCTGTTGTCTTGGGCAACATCATCGTGATGAACGGCATGGGTGCTTCCTTCATGGCCTTGTTTGCCCGTGTTGGCGGCGGTATCTACACCAAAGCTGCTGATGTGGGTGCTGACCTTGTGGGTAAGGTCGAGGCAGGTATCCCCGAGGATGACCCCCGTAACCCTGCTACTATTGCTGACAACGTGGGTGACAACGTGGGTGACGTGGCTGGCATGGGTGCTGACCTCTACGAGTCCTATGTCGGCTCCATCTTGGCAACCTTCTCCCTGGGTGCTTGTGCTGGTTATGGTTGGCAGGGTATGTTGCTGCCTGTGGCCCTGGCTGTATGCGGCATTGTCTGCTCAATCATTGGCTCCTTCCTGGTCAAGACCAAAGAAGATGCCACCCAAAAGAGTCTGCTAACTTCTCTTCGTACTGGTACTTATACCGCTGCGGTTCTGTCCGCTATCGCTGCCATCCCCCTGACCTACTTCATCATCGGTCCTGAGAACGGCTCTTGGGGTGTGTTCGTCGCTATCCTGTGCGGTCTGATCGGCGGTACTGCCATCGGTTATTTCACCGAGTACTTTACCTCCGACAACTATAAACCCACGAAGAAGCTGGCTGCCGCTTCTGAAACTGGTTCTGCAACCATCATCATCGGCGGGATTTCCCTTGGCCTCATGTCCACCATTGCCTCTATCCTCATTGTGGCTGCTGCCATCCTCATCGCCTACTTTGCTGCTGGCGGCAGCGTTTCCATTGTGGACGAGGCTGGTAACTTCAGCGCCGCTTTCAATAGGGGCCTGTACGGTATCGGTATCGCTGGTGTTGGTATGCTCTCCACCCTGGGCATCACCTTGGCTACCGATGCTTATGGTCCTGTGGCCGATAACGCTGGCGGAATTGCCGAGATGTCTGGCCTGCCTGAAGAAGTTCGTGATCGTACCGATGCCCTGGACTCTCTGGGCAACACGACCGCTGCTACCGGCAAAGGCTTTGCGATTGGCTCTGCTTCCCTCACCGCGCTGGCTCTGCTGGTTTCCTATGTAAACATTGTCCAGGAGCGCACCGTAGAAACCCTGAACTTCACTCTCACCAGCCCCACCGTTCTGGTTGGTCTGTTCGTGGGTGCTATGCTGACTTTCGTCTTCTCCGCAATGACCATGAGTTCCGTGCAGACGGCTGCCCAATCCATTGTGGTGGAAGTGCGTCGTCAGTTCCGTGAGATCGCTGGCATTATGGAAGGCAAAACGGACCCTGACTATGCCAAGTGCGTTTCTCTGTGCACCAAGGGTGCCCTTCATGAGATGGTCGCCCCTGCTCTGCTGGCTATCATCGTTCCCATCCTCACCGGCTTGATCCTGGGCCCCACGGGCGTTGTTGGTCTGCTGGGCGGCGTGTCTGTCACTGGCTTTGCGATGGCTGTGTTCATGTCCAACGCTGGCGGTGCTTGGGATAACGCCAAGAAGTATATTGAGCGGGGTAACCACGGCGGCAAAGGCTCTGAGCAGCACAAGGCCGCAGTGGTGGGTGACACCGTCGGCGATCCTTTCAAGGACACCTCCGGCCCCTCTCTGAACATCCTTATCAAGCTTTGCTCCACCGTTTCTATTGTATTCTCTGGCCTGATTCTGGCCTTCCACCTGCTATAAAAGCGGGACACAGAGTAAGCAGAAGAAATTGGCTCGTTGCAAAATAAGGTTGTACCAGTAAATTAAAAAGACGAGATCTGATCCCTGAAAAGGGTTGCCAGATCTCGTCTTTTTTCTTTAACTATAGAAAACGCGATTAGAAAACCTTTTTATAATTAGAGGATATCCACCTTTTCATCGTTCAGTGCTTTATTCATGCTGCGCACAGCACAAAACTTACCACACATAGAACAGGTGTCCTCATTCTCAGGAGCACGGTCATCGCGGATGGCCCTGGCGGTTTCTGGATCAATGGCACACTTGAATTGTTCCTCCCAGTCAAGTGTTCGGCGGGCATCTCCCATCCGATCATCAATCTCTCTGGCACCTCTTACACCTTTGGCAATATCAGCTGCGTGGGCTGCGATCTTACTGGAGATGATCCCCATTTTTACGTCCTCAACATTGGGGAGTGCCAGGTGCTCTGCTGGCGTGACATAGCACAGGAACGCAGCACCATTCATGGCAGCCATTGCCCCGCCGATTGCAGCGGTGATGTGGTCATAGCCGGGAGCGATATCCGTCACAAGGGGGCCGAGGACATAGAAGGGAGCACCCATGCACAGCGTCTGCTGGACTGTCATGTTCGCAGCGATCTGATCCATAGGAACATGTCCAGGACCTTCTACGATCACCTGCACATTCTTTTCCCAGGCACGTTTGGTCAGCTCACCCAGACGCACCAACTCTTCGATCTGGCAGACATCGGTAGCATCTGCCAGACAACCGGGCCGACAGGCGTCCCCGAGGGAGACCGTCACATCGTACTCTTGGCAGATATCCAGGATCTCATCGTAGTACTCGTAAAAGGGGTTTTCTTCGCCAGTCATGCACATCCAGGAGAAAACAAGAGAACCACCTCTGGAGACAATATTCATTTTGCGCTTATGCTGGCGAATTTGATCAATGGTCTTGCGTGTAATGCCACAATGTAGTGTCACAAAGTCCACGCCGTCCTGTGCGTGCATCCTGATCACATCGATAAAGTCTTTGGCTGTGAGTGTATCTAGGTCACGCATGTAGTGGATCACACTGTCATACACAGGGACTGTACCAATCATGGCAGGACACTCACTGGTGAGCTTCCGGCGGAACGGCTGGGTGTCACCATGGCTGGACAGATCCATAATGGCCTCAGCGCCCATATTGACGGCAGAAAGGACTTTCTGCATTTCGATATCGTAGTCTTTACAGTCGCGGGAAACGCCTAGATTTACGTTGATTTTGGTGCGAAGCATTGAGCCGACTCCCTCTGGATTCAGGCTCTTGTGATTTTTGTTTGCTGGAATAACAACCTTGCCGCTGGCCACAAGGGGCAGCAGTTCTTCGACCGCCATATGTTCTTTCTCCGCTACGATTTTCAGCTGAGGGGTCACGATACCACGGCGGGCAGCATCCATTTGGGTTGTATAAGTTTTATCCATGGGTATTCTCCTTTGTATTCAACAGAGTGGTTTATGTTTCAGAAACGGATCATGGACTGAAAATGGCCGATATATCTGGTGTTTGCCCCAGAATAAGGCAGCGCTGCGCTGCACTTCTCTGTGGCTCTCCCGTTGAATACCGGCGCCTGCGCCGCCCGATGGGCGGATCGCTGATAATGCTGATGTCATGTAAAAACTCCTTTCTTCTGGCAGCATTATTTTGTAAGCGACAGAAAGTGGTGCCCCCGATCCGCCGCAGTTTGGAAACAGAAAAAACCTGGATCTTCCGATCTGCAAAAAAACAGGAGGTACCTATGCGGTACCTCTCCCAAGAAGCGCTGTTCAACTCCCTTCGGCAGCATTATCCGCATCAGGTATAAGGGTCGGAGTTGATGACTCCCTCTCAGCCTGCATACAAGCTCCCCTGTTCTTTAAAAATATGATACCATAGCT
>JAHHRP010000092.1 GCA_020025735.1 Evtepia sp. | reverse complement strand
TCCTCCAGAGCGTGAACCAGCTCGGACAGCTCCAGAACGGTCAGGGCCTTAACTTCTTCAATCAGAGCAGTGATCTTCTCGCTTGCCATGGTAATGTACCTCCAATAGTAAAGATTGTTGTTTTTTGATTGGAAACGTGGGACAGAGTGCCGGAGGGCTTATGCGCCCTTCTGATCGGCGATGGCCTGCATCACGCGGGCCAGGCCAGAGATGTTGGCATCCAGGACGGTAGCCAGACCTCTGACGGGAGCGATAAGGGTACCGAGAACGGTAGCCACGAGGACCTCTCTGCTGGGCAGGTCGGCCAGAGCCTTGACCTCATCGGCAGAGATGACTTTGCCATCGACGAAACCGGACTTGATGACGAACTTCTTCTGATCGGCCAGCTTTTTGGAGAACTCGGCCACGACCTTGGCAGCAGCCACAGGGTCCCCCTCGCAGATGGCGATGGAAGTGGAGCCCACCAGGGCATCACACAGCTCGTCCAGGCCAGCGTTCTTTGCGGCGAAGCGGGCGAGGGTGTTCTTCATAACGAAGTACTCCACACCGTTGGCACGCATCTGGGCACGCAGCTCGGTGTCCTCTGCCACAGTGATCCCCTTGTAGTCCACGATGACGCCGGCAGCGGAAGTCTGGAACTTTTCGGTCAGGGAGGCCACGATGGCTTGCTTTTCGCTGAGAATCTTTGCGTTAGGCATAGGTTGTTTCACCTCCGAATAGAGACTGTGAACCAAAGAAAAAACGTCCTCTGGTCAAAAAGACAGGAGGACGTGAAGCAATCATAGGAGTGCAGCGCGCGAGGGCGCTGACGTATGAACTGCATCCTCGGCAGGATTTATTGGGATACCTGCTGTCTTTGGAACGCGAAGATATTTTATCATCCCGGAAAGGTACTGTCAAGCACCTTTCCGGGAAATGACAACAAAATTTTTAAAAATGGGTCAAATTTAGCTCAGCTTGGCGGCGTTGACCTTGATGCCGGGGCCCATGGTGGAAGCGATGACGCAGCTCTTGACATAGGTGCCCTTGGCAGCAGCGGGCTTAGCCTTCAGGATTGCCCCCATGAGGGTGTTGAAGTTTTCGCCCAGCTTTTCTGCCCCGAAGGAGACTTTGCCGATGGGGCAGTGGATGATGTTGGTCTTGTCCAGACGATACTCCACTTTACCGGCCTTTGCTTCCTGGACAGCACCGGCGACGTTGGGGGTGACGGTGCCAGCCTTGGGGGAGGGCATGAGACCCTTGGGGCCAAGGACCTTACCCAGACGACCGACGACGCTCATCATGTCGGGGGAAGCGATGACCACGTCGAAGTCAAACCAGTTTTCCTGCTGGATCTTCTGGGCCAGATCAGCCTCACCCACATAGTCAGCGCCAGCTTCCTTGGCAGCGTCGGCCTTGTCGCCCTTGGCGAAGACCAGTACGCGGGGCACCTTACCGGTGCCGTGGGGCAGCACAATGGCGCCGCGGACCTGCTGGTCTGCGTGACGGGAGTCCACGCCCAGCTTGACGTGCAGTTCTACGGTTTCGTCGAACTTTGCGGGAGCGGTCTTGACGATCAGATCCATGGCCTCTGCGGTATCATACAGGGTGGCCTTATCGATCTGCTTTGCGCTGTCCTGATACTTTTTTCCTCTAAACATATCTCTTACCCTCCTGCCTTACTCGCCAACGACAACGCCCATAGAGCGGGCGGTACCGGCAATCATGCTCATGGCGGCCTCAATGGTGGCGGCATTCAGGTCGCGCATCTTGGTCTCGGCAATCTTGCGGACGTCTTCTTTGCTGATGGTGGCAACCTTATCCTTGTTGGGGACACCGGAAGCCTTCTCGATGTTGCATGCCTTTTTGATGAGGACGGCAGCGGGAGGGGTCTTGGTGATGAAGGAGAAGGAGCGGTCGGCGTAGACCGTGATGACCACAGGGATAATGAGGCCCACGTCGTTCTTGGTGCGCTCGTTGAACTCCTTGGTGAAGGCGGCGATGTTGATGCCGTGCTGACCCAGAGCGGGGCCAACGGGAGGGGCCGGGGTTGCCTTGCCGGCGGGAATCTGTAATTTGACGTATCCAGTTACTTTCTGTGCCACTTAGAGCACCTCCATTTTGAAAATGTGGTTGGACGGAACGGCGGACCGCTCCTCCCACGCCCGCGGGGGACCCGCAGGGTTAGATGGATTCGATTTGATCCAGGTCCAGTTCCACCGGAGTTTCCCGGCCAAACATGGACACGACCACCCGCACCTTTTGGTGTTCGGTGTCGATTTCTTCCACAACGCCCAGGAAGGATTCCAAGGCGCCGTCGGTAATACGGACGTTATCGCCGATCTGATAGGTCACAAGGACCTCACGTTTCTCCACGCCCAAAGAGGCGATTTCGGTTTCAGTGAGGGGGATGGGCTTGTTGCCTGAGCCTACAAAGCCTGTCACGCCTCGCACGTTGCGGACCAGGTGCCAGGTTTCATCGGTCATGACCATCTTCACCAGCACATAACCGGGGAAAATTTTACGGTCCACGGTTTTGCTGCCAGCATCGGTGATCTCGGTCACGGTTTCCATGGGGATGCTGACGGAGAGGATCAGGTCGCCCATGTTACGGTTTTCCACGGCCTTTTCGATGGTGGCCTTCACGGTGTTTTCATAACCCGAGTAGGTGTGTGCCACATACCATTTTGCTTCTTCAGCCATAGTCAATCCCCTTATCTCAGCGTCCGAAGAGGGAGAGGAGAGCGTCGATGACGGAGCTTGCAATGCCATCGAAGATCCAGACGATGACGCTCACGACGATGACGCAGACGATCACGATCCCCGTCTTCTTCATGGTATCGCGCCCAGTGGGCCAGGCGACTTTTTTCAGCTCGGACTTCAGTTCCCGGAAGAACCGCCCCAGGCGCTTGAAAAAGCCGGGCTTTTTGTCCTTGTCGGCCTTAGCCTTGGCCTTGTCTGCCTTGGGCTTTTCTGTTTTGGCAGGTTTGGACTCCTGAACCCCGTCCTGGTTCATCTTTTCTTTTTCAGACATTCAGTTCTACCCTTCTTTCTTACAGGGAATGTGGGTCGTCATCACTTAGTCTCGCTGTGAACGGTGTGCTTTCTGCAGAAGGGGCAGTACTTGTTCAACTCTAAGCGGTCGGGGGTATTCTTCTTGTTCTTCATGGTGTTGTAATTACGCTGCTTGCACTCGTTGCATCTAAGGGTGATTTTCACCCGTGCGCCGGCTTTTGCCATATTGGGGCACCTCCTTTACGATGTTCGGCCCTGGGGGAAACAAAAAACGCCGGAGTTCGGCCAATCGCCATTCACCCAGGCGATGCCGATCCCGGCGGATCTTTCAGCCCAAAAGAAGGGCACAAAAAGAAAACACGGTTGGACCGGCATCCTCTGCCTCCCTATGTCCCGTCCCTGAGGGTCAAGGGTTTGCAGGCGGATACCGTAATCCGCGCACAAAAAATAAGCCCTTTTCATAGGTGCAACCATGTTACCACAAGCCTGTCCGCTTTGTCAAGGATGATTTTCTTCTTTATGCACATGATTGGTTCTGTCCCCCTGCGGAAGCGCAAAGGAGAAGCCTGTCGAAAGAGAATTGACCGCGGCGGGGTTCCATGATACACTGGAAACCGTAGAATGATACGGTTTGCTGGAGGAGGCAACGATATGAAAACAGATATGCACACGTTAGAGACCGTGGCAGCCAAGGGGCGGCTGCTGGGGCTGGACATGGTGTATCGGTGTGCGTCCGGGCATCTGGGCGGCTCCTTTTCTGCCATGGACATCTTAACGGTACTCTATTTTGAAACCATGCGGATAGATCCGACCCACCCCGAGGACCCTGATCGGGATCGGTTTGTTTTGTCCAAGGGGCACTGCACCCCGGCCTTGTACCCCATTCTATCCCAGCGGGGCTATTTCCCGGAAGAGACTCTGGAAGCGTTCCGCCGTGTGGATGGGCATTTATCTGGCCATGCAGAGATGCACCATGTGCAGGGGGTGGATATGTCTACCGGGTCCCTGGGTCAGGGGATTTCTGCGGCTGTGGGCATGGCCCTGGCAGGGAAGCTGGATGAGCGGGATTATCAGGTTTACGCGCTGCTGGGCGACGGTGAGATAGAAGAGGGCCAGGTATGGGAGGCGTTCCTGAGTGGGGCCAAGTACAAGCTGGACAACTTATGTGCCATCATTGATGTCAACGGCCTGCAAATTGACGGCAAGACAGCGGACGTGATGCCTACGGAGCCTCTGGACAAGAAGTTGGAGGCGTTTGGCTGGCATGTGCTGAAGGTGGATGGCCATGATCTGGCGGCCCTGGCGGCGGTTTTTGAGCAGGCGAGAGAGGTTACGGGTGCGCCCACAATGATCCTGGCAAAGACGGTGAAGGGGAAGGGAGTTTCCTTCATGGAGAATCAGTCTGGCTGGCATGGCAAGGCCCCCAACGAGGAGCAGTATCAAATGGCACGGCAGGAGCTGGCAGCAGCCCTGGCGGAAAAGGAGGGCAGGTAACATGGCAGAGAAGATCGCAACCCGGGCAGCCTACGGCAAGGCATTGGTGGAGCTGGCCCAACAGGAGCCGAACCTGGTGGTGCTGGACGCGGACTTGTCCGGCTCTACCATGACCAAGGAGTTTGGCAGTGCGTACCCCGCGCGTTTTTTTAACATGGGCATTGCCGAGGCAAACATGGTCGGCGTGGCGGCAGGTCTGGCGACCTGCGGCAAAAAGCCGTTTGTGAATTCTTTTGCGATGTTTGCTGCTGGGCGGGCCTGGGAGCAGGTGCGCAACAGTGTCGCTTACCCTGGTTTGAATGTGAAGGTGGTAGGCTCTCATGGAGGGTTGTCTGTGGGGGAGGATGGGGCAACCCATCAGTGCATTGAGGACCTGGCGATTATGCGCGCCATTCCCGGTATGACGGTCCTGTGCCCTTGTGACGGCCATGAGATGCGGCAGGCTGTGCAGGCCCTTGTGGCCTATGATGGTCCAGCATATCTGCGTCTGGGCCGTCTGGCGGTGGAGACGGTGACTGACCAGGTGCCGGACTATCGGTTTTCCATTGGGAAGGGCGTGCTGCTGCGTCCGGGCAGTGATGTGACCGTGGTGGCTGTGGGCATGATGGTGCAGATGGCCTTGCAAGCGGCACAGGAGCTGTCCAAAGAGGGGATTTCTGTGCGGGTCATTGACATGCACACCATCAAGCCTCTGGATACGGAGATTCTTCTTGCAGCTGCCCAGGAGACAGGTTGTCTGGTTACTACGGAGGAAGCCAATGTGATCGGCGGTCTGGGCAGTGCTGTGGCGGAATATCTTTCCGGTGCATGGCCTGTGCCTGTGGTCCGTCATGGCGTAGCGGATCTCTTTGGACGATCTGGGGCAGCGCAGAAGGTTTTGGAGGCTTATGGGTTGACAGTTTCAGGAATTGTTGACAAAGTGAGGCAGGCGATTTCTCTAAAGAAAAAATAAGGTGAAAAATTTTTTTGGGGAAAAGCGATAAAGTTTTCTGCCAATGCTGGAAAAGAGCAGGAAACCTCTGAATAAGACTTGCTTTTTTGAGGGAATCCGATTAGAATGAATCTTGCAAAGCGAATCCCGTCAGATGAATTTTGTCCACAGACATCAGTCTTGCTCCGGTGTACCTTGCTTTGGGCGCTGGGCTGTGTTCCGGGGACAAAAGGATGGCAAATCTGGAGAACTCTGTTAAAACACAGAGGCCGAAGGGGCGAGGCAACGCGCTCTGGCAAAAGGACAGACTGATTAGGACGAATTTGCAGCGCAGGTTTCAGCCCTATTTTTGTGTACTTTTGAACGGAGTGTCGTCGTCTTGCGGCACTCCGTTTTGTTGTCGCATAGGCAGGACGCGAGCGAAGAGAATTGAGAAAAGGAGAGATTCCCAATGGAAGTAATCGCCAGTATTAACAGCGCGATCAACGGCTTTGTCTGGGGCGTGCCGATGCTGGTCCTGCTGGTGGGCGGCGGCATTCTGCTTACCGTCAGGACTTGCGGTGTTCAGTTCCGCAAGTTTGGCTACGCCATGAAGAACACCCTTGGCAAGGTGTTCAGCAAGACAGAGGCCAAGGAGGGGGAAATTACGCCCTTCCAGGCCATGAGTACCGCCCTTGCTGGTACTGTGGGCACTGGCAACATCGCCGGTATCACCACTGCCATCACGCTGGGTGGTGCCGGTACCATCTTCTGGCTGTGGATTACGGCCCTCATCGGCATGGCCACCAAGTATTCCGAGGTGCTGCTGGCCGTAAAGTTCCGTGAACGCAATGAGCATGGAGACTGGGTAGGCGGTCCCATGTACTACATCAAGAACGGTTTGGGTAAGAACTGGAAGTGGCTTGGTGCTGTCTTCTGCGTCTTTGCTGCGCTGGCTGCGTTCGGCATCGGCAACGCCGTGCAGGTGGGCAACATCACCGACTCCATTAACACTGTGATTAAGGCGTTTAACCCGAACTTCTCTGGGCAGAATACTGTGAACATCATCCTGGGCATTGTCCTGATGATCCTCACTGGCATCGTGATTTTCGGCGGCATCAAGCGTCTGGGCGCTGTGACAGAGAAGCTGGTTCCTGTTATGGCTGTCATCTATATCCTGGCTTGCTTGATTGTTGTTATCCACTATGGCTCTTATCTGCCTGCTGTTTTCCACGACATTTTCGTGGGTGCATTCACGCCTTCTGGTGTCACTGGCGGTGCGGTAGGTTCCATGATGCTGGTCATTACCTGGGGTGTCAAACGTGGCGTGTTCTCCAACGAGGCTGGTCTGGGTTCTGCTCCTATGGCGCACGCCAGCACCTCTGAGACCGACTGCGTCAAGCAGGGCCTGTATGGGATCTTTGAGGTGTTCATGGACACCATCCTGATCTGCACCCTGTCTGGTCTGACCATTCTGTGTGCTGCCAAGGGCGCTGGCTTGGACCTGAACTATGGCGTGGAAGGGACGACCTCTCTGAACGCAGTTGCTTTGGGCACTGTGTTCACGCAGAAGGGCGGCGCAGTGCTCATTGCTGTGGGCCTGTCTTTGTTTGCCTTCTCCACCATTCTTGGCTGGGCACTGTATGGCACCCGCTGCTGTGAGTTCCTCTTTGGGTCCAAGTCCATCAAGGTTTATCAGGTTATTTTCCTGATCGTTATTTTCGTTGGTGCAACGATGGATCTGAAGCTGGCTTGGAGCATTGCTGATACGCTCAACGGTCTGATGGCTCTGCCCAACTTGATCGCCTTGGTGGCACTGTCTGGTGTTGTGGTCAAGGAGACCAAGAGACATTTTTCTAAGAAACTTGAAAAGGCTGAGAAGTAATTTCTATCCTGTTAAAAAAATCCGC
>JAHHRP010000091.1 GCA_020025735.1 Evtepia sp. | reverse complement strand
GTATAGTCAGCAGTTCGTAAATAGAGTTTGGCAATTTCCAAGGATTTAAAAGGAAAATTCCACCTTTGTAATCCTCTGTTTGGGTCATGCTCAATACAAATACAACGCCCACAGGTTCCACAAATATATTGCGTGTGATTTCCTAAACACTCCAACGGGTTAAGCAAAGGAGTGATTCTATTTTTGTCCGAATAGCATTCTTCACACATTTTCTTTCTCAACTCCTGCATAGATCGACAACCATAATATATTCTTCTTCGTTTTCACCGACAACATGAAATCCAGCTGCCTGATACATTGTTACAACATAATTTGCTTTCTGCACCGATAAGGAAACCTTTGGATAGCCCTGTGCTCTCAAAGTGAAAAGCAACTCTTTTAACAGGGCAGTTCCGATGCCAAACCCACGGTATTCTTGATATACGGACATCGCTAAAGATGGCGTGTCATCATCAATATGTCCGTAATCGTTCATGATCCGCACCCAAACGGCTCCCACAATCTGCCCCTCTACCTCCGCAATCAAAGCACGGTCGTGCTTTTGTGTTCCGAAGTCAACGATATACTCCTGCAATTCTGGAAGAGATACCACGGATCTGGGAGGTGGCTCGCCTCCCTTCGGAATATAAATGGCTTCATACAAAAAATCATTGAGTAGAGCATTTTCCCCTTGTTTCATTTCTCGTATTAGATAATCCATAACTCAACCTCCAATCATCAGCAGACGCTACACCGCCTATATCTGGAACTAAGAAAAGGAATAAGAGAACATGATCATTTATCTTGCTCACATCGCAGAAGATGGGAGAGAGCAGACTATTTTGGACCATCTCAAAGGCACTGCTCATCTGGCAAAGGAATTCGCCCAACCTTTCAAAGGAGAGTCTCAAGCAGAATTGGCTGGATTGGCCCATGACATAGGGAAGTATTCCGCAGAATTTCAAGCACGACTCCATGGCTCATCACTTCAGGCAGACCACGCAACAGCAGGTGCTTGGTCCTGCTTTCAGGCCGGTCACATTCCTGCCGCTTTTTCCATAGCCGGACATCACGGAGGACTTCCAGACGGCGGGAACAAAACAGACTCCTCCGACTGCTCTACTTTATGGAGCCGAATCAACCGCGCTAAAAAAGGGAAGCTCCCCTCTTGCAATGCCTGGAAAAAAGAGGTGCAGTTGCCGCAAGCCACCACACCTGGTTTTACTATGGCAGATGCAGCAACCGGAATGTTCTTTACCCGTATGCTTTACTCCTGTCTGGTAGATGCAGACTATCTGGACACAGAAAACTTTATGTCTGGAAAACACAGGACCTCCGGCGAAAACGCCTCAGGTGACCTGTTATGGCAACGACTACAAGGATATATCTCCAGATGGTTTCCACCACAAACCACACTGGATCAGCAACGCTGCGTCATTTTGAAAGACTGCCTTCAAGCAGGCAAAGCACAGATGCCAGGACTTTTCTCTTTGACTGTGCCCACTGGCGGTGGAAAAACCGTATCCTCGTTGGCTTTTGCCCTAGCTCACGCCAGAGAACACGGTCTGCAGCGAGTGATTTATGTCATCCCGTACACCTCCATTATTGAACAGACTGCCCAGTCTTTCCGCGATATTTTAGGCGCGGATATGGTATTGGAGCATCATTCCAACACCACCTATGACTCTGACCGTGAAACTGACACTAAAAACCTCCGGCATATCCAAGCTACAGAAAACTGGGACATGCCTGTGGTAGTGACCACTGCCGTACAGTTTTTTGAGTCACTATTCGACTTTCGCCCCTCCCGTTGCCGCAAGCTACATAACATCGCCAGTAGTGTTATAGTCTTTGACGAAGCTCAGATGCTGCCGCTACCCTATTTGCGGCCATGCATCCATGCGATCACACAGCTAGTCCACCATTACCGTGTTTCAGCCGTGTTGTGTACAGCAACACAACCTGCTCTTGGTCCCCTCTTTCAAGAGTTCCTGCCGTCGTATCCCATCCGGGATCTTTGTCCACCGGAGCACTACCAACAGCACGTTTTCCATCGGGTCACCTTTCGGCAAGCTGGTCAGCTAACCTGGGACGCACTTTCCTGCGCCCTTCAGAAACAGAAGCAGGTTCTTTGCATCGTCAACAGCAGGCAAAGCGCCCAAGATGTTTTCCACCGTTTGAACGGCGAGGGAACGTTTCATCTGTCTACTCTGATGTATCCGGCTCACCGCAGAAATCAGCTGGCCCAGATCCGCCGCCGCCTGTCAGAGGGACTCCCTTGTCGGGTCGTCTCGACTTCCTTGATCGAAGCTGGTGTGGATGTCGATTTCCCGACAGTCTACCGAGAACTGGCCGGATTGGATGCCATCCTGCAAGCCGCTGGCCGCTGCAATCGTGAGGGAAAACAGCCAGCAGAAGACAGCATCGTCACGATCTTTACAGGAGAAAACAGGGTCCCCCCACTCTTTTCCAAAGCCATCGACGCATGCAAAGCAATCCTGTCTCAACACATAGATTTTACCTCTCCTGAAGCTATCGAAGCCTATTTTCAACTCCTATTTTACTTAGAAGGGAAAGAGGCCCAGGACGCTCATCATATTCTGAAACAAATACAAAGCGGAACGATGCCCTTCCGAGCCATCGCCGAAAAGTTCCACATGATCGACTCCCCCACCCAAACCATCTACGTTCCTCTTGACCAGGGGAAGGAATTGATTCAATGCCTACGAATGGGAGAACGGAATCGCTCCCTATTTCGGCAGCTTGGGCAGTTTGGTGTATCCATCTACAAAGATCACCTCACTGCCTTAACACAGGCTGGTGATCTATTGCAGTTAGAGGATGGCATCTACATTCTTCAAAACACCGCGCTTTACTCAGAGAGCACGGGGTTGTCCCTAAGCTCAGATTCCGGCAAAGGATTCTTTATCTAAAACTTGTGGTGGGAAAGCAGATTCGCTTTCCCGCCAGATTCTATCTTCTTCCAATCAACATTTCAATCCACGCATTTCTGCGACACCTTAGTATACCATAACAACGCCTCACACAACAACCTTTTTCTTTTCTCCTTTCCTTGCATTCGTCACAAATGAGAACACTATAACTTTCGTTGATTGGAAAAAGATATTTATGTTGACATATTGGATCGAGCATTGTATGTTATAGGAAGAAAATGGATCGAAAGGAGTGAGCGCAATGTCTACTTGTCTCGAAGCCTGGGGAGAACACGCCCTTTTCTCAAGACCAGAATTCAAAACCGAGAGGGTGAGTTTCGATATTATCACGCCCTCCGCTGCCCGAGGGTTGTTGGAAAGCATCTTCTGGCACCCTGGTCTAACCTGGCATATAGACCGCATCCACGTCTGTTCCCCCATTCGCTTCACCAATTTGCGCCGCAATGAGGTAAAAGCGACCATCTCGGCCCGCTTGGCACGCACCGTCATGGAGCGAAACGCTGGGGAACTCTACCTGAACACCACAGAAGAGATCCAACAGCGGGCCGCTCTGTTGCTGCGGGATGTTCGATACGTCATTGTGGCCCACTTTACGATGACGGATCGAGCCGCTCCCCACGACAATCCAGGTAAATTCCAAGACATCATCCAGCGCCGCGTCAGGAAAGGGCAGTTCTACAGTCAGCCTTATTTTGGCTGCCGTGAGTTTCCTGCTCAGTTCTGTCCCTGTGAAAAAATTCCTCCTTGTCCCGAGGAATTAAAGGGAGAGCGAGACCTGGGATGGATGCTATGGGATATGGATTATTCCGTCCCCGAAAACATCCGTCCCCTTTTTTTCCGAGCAAAGCTTCAGGATGGCGTACTGCACGTCCCGACCCGCGATAGCGGGGAGGTGAGAGGATGATTCTACAGGCTTTGACCGATTACTATCAAACCTTAGTGGAGCGTGAAGAAATTGCCAAACCTGGTTGGGGGCCCGTTAAGGTCTCTTTTGCCTTATCTATCAATGAGCAAGGCACACTAGAGCAAGTACTTTTCCTGAAAAGCAACCAAGTAAAGGGTAAGAAATTGGTTCTTACCCCCCAGATTATAGAGCTCCCTGCCCCGGTAAAACGTTCCAGCGGCATAGCATCTAATTTTTTGTGCGACAACTCAAGCTATTTTCTAGGTGCTGATAGCAAGGGCAAACCAAAACGCAGTTTGGCATGTTTCTCAGCCTGTAAGATGCTTCATGAAACGGTTCTAAATGGGGTGAATTCCCCCGCTGCCCAATCCGTTCTGGCATTCTTTCGTTCCTGGCAACCAGAGCAAGCCTCTGCACATCCTGCTCTGGCCGAGTATCAGGAAGAAATCTTTGCCGGTGCCAATCTGATTTTTTCTTTCAATGGCCGGTATGTCCATGAAGATCCCTTGGTATGCCATGCGTGGGACACTTATTACGCAGCACAAGATAGTGGCGAGAAAATGGTCTGCTTGGTAACCGGGGACGTTGGTCCTGTAGAGATGGTGCATCCCCCCATTAAGAATGTTCCTGGTGCTCAATCCAGTGGTGCTGCTTTGGTATCCTTCAATGCCCCTGCTTTCTGTTCCTATGGGAAGGAACAGAATCTCAATGCTCCTACCAGCAAATTTGCTTCCTTCGCCTATACCTCTGCCTTGAATCATCTTCTTGCAGATCGTGAGCATGTGTATCATCTCGGTGACAGCACTGTGGTCTGTTGGGCGCAGAACGGCGACCCATCCTATCATGAACTTGCCGCCTTTGCGGCCTTCAGCCAGTCAGAATTCTATTCTTTTCAGGACATAGAAAGCGTTGTCAAAGCCCTGTGCAGCGGTAAACCTGTTGAATTTGACCAGTCTGTTTTAGATCCTGATATGACATTTTATATTTTAGGAATCTCACCCAATGCTGCACGATTGTCCATCCGTTTCTTTTTTTTTAATTCTTTTGGCGTTTTTCTCGAAAACATTCAAAAGCACCAGGAGCGGCTTAAAATTGTAAAACCAGCCTACGATACCTTTGACTTTATTCCTTTTTGGAAACTGTTAGGTGAAACAGTAAACCAGAACACCAGAGATAAGTCCCCTTCCCCCCACTTGGCCGGGGATGTTCTTCGCGCTGTGCTTACAAACACCCCATACCCTGCTACTCTGCTCAATCACGTTTCCCTTCGCATCCGCGCTGAACAACGGATCTCGCCTGGTCGGGCAGCAATCTTAAAAGCATACTATCTCCAAAATCCCAATTCTGAGGTCCCGAAGGAGGTCTTGCACGTGTCCCTCAATCCCAACAGCACCAATGTGCCATACAACCTTGGACGCCTGTTTTCTATTTTGGAGGCGATCCAATCAGCTGCCAACCCCCACAGCAATACCACCATCAAAGACAGATATTTTAACGCAGCCTCGTCTACACCCGCGATCATCTTCCCCACCCTTCTCAATTTAGCACAAAAGCATCTTAAAAAACTGGACACCGGGCTGCAAACCTACTACAATAAGCAGCTCTCTCAACTGATGTCCCAGCTGTCAGAAACTTTTCCAGCCCGCCTGAATCGTCCCCAGCAAGGATCATTTCAGCTGGGATATTACCACCAGACACAAGCCCGCTATGAGAAAAAGGAGGAAAAATAAGATGTCTGAACCGATCAGAAACCGCTATGAATTCGTGATTCTCTTCGATGTGGAGAATGGCAATCCCAATGGAGACCCCGACGCAGGAAATATGCCCCGAGTAGACCCGGAGACCGGCCTTGGCCTCGTCACCGATGTATGTTTAAAACGAAAGATCCGCAACTATGTAGAAACTCTTAAGGAGGATGCCACTGGCTACCGCATCTACGTCAAGGATGGGGTTCCCCTCAACCGCAGCGACGCTGAGGCGTATGCCCAGCTGGAGATAACAGAAAAAACTGTAAAAGAAAAGAGAAAGGCCGGTCCTGATCTGGACCGCAAAATCCGTGACTGGATGTGCACCAATTTTTATGACATCCGCACCTTCGGCGCTGTGATGACCACCTTTGTCAAAGCAGCTCTCAACTGTGGCCAGGTGCGGGGTCCGGTGCAACTGGGCTTTGCCCGCAGTGTGGAACCTGTGGTCCCCCAGGAAGTCACCATTACACGCGTTGCAATCACTACGGAGGCAGATGCCGAAAAGAAAGAGACCGAAATGGGGCGTAAGTACATTGTACCGTATGGTCTGTATCGCTGCGAGGGCTATGTCTCTGCGAATCTGGCCCGGAAAACCACTGGCTTTTCCGAGGACGATCTGTCCCTGCTGTGGCAATCCATTCTGAATATGTTTGAACATGACCGTTCCGCCGCACGAGGAAAGATGGCAGTCCGGGAACTTATCATTTTCAAGCATGACAACGAACTAGGCTATGCCCCTGCCTGGAAGCTCTTTGACGCTGTGAAAGTCATCCGAACCGATCCGAACTCTCCTGCCCCTGCCCGCGCTTATTCTGACTACCAGGTCATCGTAGAGGAAAACTCCTTGCCAAACGGCATCACCTGCCAGCGTCTGGGATGAACTACCGAGAAGATGAGTATCTCCAACTTCACACCCTGACCGGTATCCTGTCCTTCTCCTATGCCGGTGCCTCACCAGCCCTGATGGGTGCCTGCGCCCATCGTGGTATTTCACTGTCGTTTTGCACCCCCGCAATGTCCTACTAATGAGGGTTGTTTATGATGGTACTAATCACGTATGATGTAAATACTGAGGACTCTGCGGGAAAAAACGATTGCGGCAGATTGCCAAGCAATGCGTCAATTACGGCAGCGTGTTCAGTGTTCCGTGTTTGAATGTTTACTGAACCCCGGTCAGTGCAAAAAACTGCAAGCAAGACTGCTGGCAATTATGAACCCCCAAAAAGACAGTCTGCGTTTCTATTATCTTGGAAATCAGTATGAAAAGAAGATTGAGCACTTTGGCTGTCAAGCTGCGTTGATCATCTGAACGTGCGAAGTAGAAGCTCTCCCAAAACACCGAATGGTTCGCACCAAGAAATCTCTCTGGAATGCTAGAATTGGTATCCTCTCACACAGCTTTTCCCGTACATCCTCACAATTTTAAAAACCCCTGAAGTTCACCAAAGTTCAGATCATATATTGGACACTTTTGCTGTCGCTCCCCACACGGAGAGCGTGGATTGAAATAATATTGTGCGTCCCCGTGAGTTTGACGGAAGCCAGTCGCTCCCTACACGGGGAGCGTGGATTGAAATTGGTTGCCCTGACGCTCGATACGACCTTTACGCTTTCGCTCCCCACATCGGGAGCGTGGATTGAAATACTTGATACTATAGACACACTTACAGTCATCTTATCGGAGTATATCCGCAAAAACAAGGAGGAAAACGATATGACTTGTCCACGATGCAATAGCCTCAACGTAAACGT
>JAHHRP010000090.1 GCA_020025735.1 Evtepia sp. | reverse complement strand
TATCCAACTGAGCTACGGGGGCGTATACAGGAAATATTCAAATTTAATGCACTCAAGGACTCGAACAGACTGCCGCTTAGGAGGCGAATGCTCTATCCTGATGAGGTCCGGGGACTTATTCAAAAAAACATTCATTTCGAGACCCCACAGAACACAAAGGGTCAACACTTAGAAGTGGGGTCTTTATTGTAGCCTATCCAGTGCAATTTGTCAATCTAAGCCAATGAGACTCCATTACTGTTTCTCTCTCTAAAATGTCCTATGATACCGATAAAGAATCCACCTCTCACTTAGAAAGGAGTTCACTATGGGTATCCTATCCTGTTTCTTCTGCACCGACATCAATCGCGGTGTCCGGGAATTCCAGGCCACCCCAGGTGCAATCCTGTTGGATGTCCGCTCTCAACAGGAACACAATTTCAAACGTATCCCAGACAGCCTGAACCTTCCTTTGAAAGATCTCCAACTGGCCAAAGAACACTTCCCCGATCTCTCCACTCCCCTCTTCGTCTACGCCTATGGCGGCGAGCATAGCGCACGGGCCGTCTCCCGCCTCAAGGCCATGGGTTACACCAACGTCCGGGACATCGGCGGCATCAAAAAATGCTGTGGCACTCAAGGATATCAGGGTCCCACAGTGGGAACCCGTTGGAAAGACAGCCCAACGTGACACACCACAACAGCCCTCCACAGCCAAGTTACGTTGGCTGCGGAGGGCTGGCTGCATTTTTCTATCATTTGACCATCGTATTCTGTATCTTTTACCCTTTCGCTACTCTGCCCCATTACTCCAAGTTCAAGTGCCGATGGAGCATCCGTATGGTGATGCAGTAAAGAACCACACCATAGATCGCAGACGTCAGAATCGACACCCACATCATCCCATGGAGTACCGCCGCCGGCGTTGCATTGGAAAACCAAACGCTAAACGCATTCACAAACGGTACCCCTATCATGACCAGTGTCCAGGAAATGATCTGCATCGACACCTGGATCGCAAAGAAAAACGCCACTGACAAAAGCATCTTATGCTGGCTGAAGCTGTGCCCAATGGCCAATGGCGTATAAAAGGTCAGACACGATATCAGCCCTCCTAGCAGGAACGTCAGAATCAACTCCACCACAAATGCAATCCCGTTGCCCATCATGTAAGTTGTCATATGCTGAGAAATCTCATGGATCACCCGGCCAAACTCTTGGAAAAACGTAATATCTGCCACCAGCACCGTCACAGAAAGGATATCTATGAGTATCGCTCCTACAAACCACACCGTGGAGACAATCAGTTTCGACCACACCAGCGCATGCGTTGACACAGGCAAAGTGAACATCACATACCCTTCGTCTGCCATAAGATTGCTCCGAAAACGCAGGATCATCAGGATCACTGCCACCACAAACGTCGCCACCAATGCCAGAGAAAAACCAACCCCAATCAGGATCGAGATGAATAGCAGAAAATTCTGACCCGTAAAACTATCCATGGTCACCATCTGCGTCCAAAAGTCCGTACCTCGGGCCATCAGCGCCAATAAAATCGTCACCAGATACACCGGCAGCATCACCCGGGCTGTGGCCCGGAACTCGTGTTTCAATAACTTCCTCAGCATTTGTACACCTCCCGGAACAACGCGTCCACACTCATCCCTTTCTCCTCACGGATCGCATCCACCGTAGACTGAAAGAGAATCTGTCCCCGGTCAATGAAAATCACCTCATCCAGCACTTTCTCCACATCCGCAATCAAATGGGTGGAAATGATGACCGATGCCTCAGGATTGTAGTTCCGAATGATGGTATCCAGGATATAATCCCGCGCAGCTGGGTCTACCCCTCCAATTGGCTCATCCAAAAGGTACAGCTTGGCCTGCCGGCTCATGGCCAAAATCAGCTGCACTTTCTCCCGGGTGCCTTTCGACATCTGACGCATCCGCTGCTTGGGAGAGATCTCTAGGCGATCCAACATTTCGCTGCTGCGCTGACGCTGGAAGTCCGCATAAAAATCCTCGTAGAAGTCCTGCAACTGCTTGACCGTCATCCACAGCGGCAGACTGGTCCGCTCAGGCAGATAGGAAACCATTGCGTGGCTCTCCTTTCCCGGTGCCTGACCGTTGATCCACAGCTGGCCTTCTGTTGGCACCAGCAGTCCATTTGTTATCTTGATGAGGGTTGTCTTCCCACTGCCATTTGGTCCAAGCAAACCCACAATTCGCCCTGGCTCAAGGGTGAAACTCACCTTATCTAAGGCCGTTATTGCACCGTAGCGTTTGGTTAATCCCTTACACTCCAGAATGTTCATGGTTCTCTCCTTCCTTCTGAACAAAGGTCACGATCTCATCTTCCTGGAATCCCAGCAGATGCATGCCCTCCAAAAACTCCTTTACTCGCTGCCGAGCCATCGACTCTCGCAAACGCTGGATTCTCTCTTCGTCCTCGGTAACAAACCGACCTGCGGTGCGCTGGCTGCGCACCAACTCCTCTCGCTCCATCTCCATCATCGCCCGCTGCATGGTGTTGGGATTCACACCTGCTTCTGTGGCCAGATCCCGCACCGAGGGTAGCCGCTCCCCCGGCAGCAAGGTCCCACTGACAATCCGTTGCTGGATCTGGGCAATGAGCTGCGTATAGATCGGGGTATCATTGCGAAACTGCCACGCCATATGCCTCCTCCTTTCTGGTGTCCTGGTATGCTTTTTATTTGTACTGAAAGTATAATACAATGGTACACTTTTCTTGTCAAGTCATTTTGAAGAAAATATTTTCTTTCGCTCTCTTACCCCAAAAATCCGGTCCTTTTTACACAGACTGCTCCCCCTTTCCCCACAAAAGGAGGCAAAATTAAACCTTGAAAATTTATTTTTAAAATAGTATAATGATGCCTTGCGATTAGTTTAGAATACAAAGAAGCCAATAGATATGAGGTGCAGATCTGTGCGGAACGAATCACTGAGAAACATTGCCATCATCGCCCACGTTGACCACGGTAAAACGACCCTGGTGGACGAAATGCTCAAGCAGGGCGGCGCTTTCCGGGAAAATCAGGAGGTCAAAGACCGGGTCATGGACTCTGGCGACCTGGAACGGGAACGCGGCATCACCATTCTGGCCAAAAATACCGCCATTCAATATGGCGACATTAAAATTAACATTGTCGATACCCCTGGACACGCTGACTTTGGCGGTGAGGTGGAACGAATCCTAAAAATGGTCAACGGCGTCATCCTCCTGGTGGACGCTGCGGAAGGACCAATGCCACAAACCCGGTTTGTCCTCTCCCGCGCCTTGGATCTGGGCCATCGGGTCATCGTGGTCATCAATAAAATTGATCGTCCCGACCAACGCATCCATGAGGTGATGGATGAAGTCCTGGAGCTTTTGCTGGACTTGGATGCCACCGATGAGCAGCTGGACTCCCCCACCCTCTTCTGTTCTGCGCGACAGGGCATCTGTTCTCGAGACCCAGATGTGCTGGGCACCGACTTGCAGCCCCTCTTTGAAACCATCCTCAGCTACATCCCTGCTCCTGAGGCAGAAGCCGAAAAACCTTTCCAGATGCTGGTCTCCTCCATCGACTATAATGAGTTTGTCGGTCGTATTGCCGTCGGCCGCATCGAACAGGGCACCATCAAGCAGAACCAAGAGATCACCGTCTGCAACTATCACGACCCCGACCAAAGCCGGAAAGCAAAAGCTGTCAGTCTCTACCAGTTCGAGGGTCTGGCCAGAGCACCTGTCACAGAGGCCTCTGCCGGCAACATCATCGCTATGTCTGGCATTGGGGATATCACCATCGGTGACACCATCTGCGCCGCAGGCATGACCGAACCTCTTCCCTTTGTAAAAATCTCCGCCCCCACCATGGAGATGACCTTCTCTGTCAACGACTCCCCCTTTGCCGGACGGGAAGGGAAATATGTCACCTCCCGCAACTTGCGGGATCGACTCATGCGAGAAACCCTCAAGGATGTCTCCCTGCGGGTGAGCGATACCGACTCCACCGAGGCCTTTAACGTGGCCGGACGCGGAGAGATGCATCTGTCTATTCTCATCGAAACGATGCGTCGGGAAGGCTATGAATTCCAGGTCTCCCCACCCCGCGTGCTCTATCAGGAGATCGACGGCGTCAAGTGCGAGCCTATGGAACGCCTGGTGGTGGATGTTCCCTCCGATGCAGTCGGTGCCGTCATTGAAAAGATGGGGTCTCGGAAGGGCGATCTGCTGGAAATGACCCCCGTAGGCACCCGGATGAAGATCGAGTTTCTCGTCCCCGCCCGTGGCCTGTTTGGCTACCGCAATGAATTCCTCACCGATACCCGTGGGGAAGGCATCATGGCCTCGGTCTTTGACTCCTACGCTCCTTATAAAGGTGACTTGAGCCGCCGCAGTTCCGGCAGCCTCATTGCCTTCGAGACGGGTGACTCTGTCACCTATGGCCTCTGGGCTGCCCAGGAGCGGGGGGCACTGTTCATCGGCCCTGGCGTGCCCGTCTATGGCGGTATGGTCGTGGGGGAAACCCCGAAGAGTGAAGATATTACCGTCAATGTCTGCCGAAAAAAACAGTTGACCAATATGCGGGCCTCTGGTTCTGATGAGTCTTTGCGTCTGGTTCCTCCCCGGAATCTGAGTCTGGAACAGTGCTTGGAATTCCTGGCTGATGATGAGTTACTGGAAGTCACCCCTGAAAACCTTCGCCTGCGGAAGCGTATTCTCAACCACGAGATCCGCATGAAGGCTTTGAAAGGAAACAAAAAGTATCAAGACCTGTGAAACACTACTTCCTATCGTATCATCGGTGGGCCGCTGTGTTCCGTTGTGCAGAATCGTTCAATACCCTCCAGGGACGAACCCCCCGCCCATCTTGAGATGGGCGGGGGGTTCGTCTTCCTTGAACTGTTATTTTGTACAGCTACTGGTCTTCACAACGCGGAAATGCATCCCTCACAGCGCCGTCCTGTGTGGTGTAGTTATCCTGCGCGGCATAGGCATCATCCTGCACAGTTGGGACATCCTGCGTGGCGTAGTCATCCTGCACGGTGCAATCCTCTTGCGTGGCATAGGCATCATCCTGTGCAGTGGACGCATCTTGCGTAGCGTAGCCGCCTGGTGCAGCGCGATTATCCTGCGTGGTGTAGTCATCCTGCGGCGTATATTCCCGTCCCGTCATTACCGCATACACTTGAGCAGAAATGTCACCCCGCTTGTTTTGGACTGCCTCCGTGTTATAGCCCACAGGGATACCATAACTGGTGCATACCTTCACCCCAGCAGCAAAAGCTGCTTCCGGGGTATCTTGATTGGGGTTGGCATCCTGCCAGGAGGAATAGACTTTCTTATAGGCCGTTTGCAGCTCATAGCTGATCATAAGCCCTTCCGCCTCTTGAACCTGGGCCAGGGTGATGGTATCGTTTCCTCTTGCTGCCTGCTTATAATTTTCCACCAGGCGCTTGATCCGGTTGTATGAGGTCCACTGCATACAGCCCAGCCCAAAGCAGCTGCCACGGCCATTGGCACCGCCGGGACCCAGATCCAAAATCATAGTATAGATATCTGAAATGCTAAAGCCGTCATAGATGTACTGACCTGAGTAGGTGTTGCGGTAATCATAGTTCTCATCCATGTATTTCAGATAGTCCGGCTCCAGTTCTGGACGACTGACATAGGCTGAACTCTCAAAAATCCCGCAGGCGCCCTCCTCGATGATGTTGCCCAAAAGCCCTGCCACAAAAGCAGGGGCAAAGCCATCTGCCAACAGAACCCTTGCCATCGCTGCTAACGTATCCTTCTTCCGCAGAGAAGAGTTTTCAATGTTTTGAACCATCTTCTCCTGGTCTACGTCTCCTTCGGGGACCATCGTCTGACAGAACCGATAGAAAATCTCTGCCACCTGCGCCCGGGTCGCCGTTCCTTGGGGGCTTAGGACTGTCTGTGTGATTCCTTTCAAAAGCCCCGCACCGCAGGCCCATTCCATGGCTTTGCGGGCATAGCCATTGACTTGGTCTGCATCATAGTAGACCGAAAGGCTCGCCCAAGATGACCGATCATACCCCCGGTAGTCAGCATACCGATAGAGAATCACCGCCATCTGTTCCCGGGTAATCGGCGCATTGGGAGAAAAGGTGGTAGGACTTGTCCCATTGACAATATCATGCGAGGCCGCCCAGGCCACAGCCGACGCATACCAGCTGCCCGCCGCTACGTCAGCAAACCGGGTTGTACTGCTGCTATTGGGCGACCCAGCCAGACGATAAAGAACCGTCACAATCATCCCTCGATTGGTGATCCCATTGGGATCGAACGTGTTGCCATCGACACCACTCATAAGACCATTTTCGTACACATAGGCCACTGACTCGTTGGCCCAATGACTTTGTGGCACATCAGTAAAGGGATGGTCTGCCACTGCCAGAACTGTGACAGGCAGCAACGTCAGCATCATGCTCAGAGCCAGCGCAGCACTGAGCCATCGTTTTTTCATCAAGATAAGCTCCTCTCTTCTGCCCTGCCTCTCTTCCGTCAGCGCAGAACATTTTTTTCTATCATAGCAGAAATCCCTGCAAAAGAAAAGCGGGTTGGTCGGTTCCTGGCGAATCTTGTTTGAAAAAGAGTTCCAGTTCACTGTATATGTCTATCACACATCCGGCGTTGATGTCACCGTGCTTTCTGGCATTTCAGGCATCGACAGGGTCACCTCGGAATTCTCTGCCACTTCAGACGCTGACGGCGAGTCTTCCTTCTTCTCCTCCTCATCTTCCCAAAGAGATTTATACTCTTTTCCCTCTTTGCCCGCGTGCATGATGGACATACTCTTGGCCGCCATGTACATCTTGCTGTCATACTCCATCAGCTTCCGTTCATCTTGGGGCGGCACCTTGTCTCCATTGGCAATGCGCCGGAAAATCTCCAGGCATTTCATGAGTTCCTTGTTCGCCTCTGCTTCGGCCTCTGCCTGCTGTTTTGAAGCCTCTGCATTGTGGATGGCAGCACCGATCTCATTGAGCCGCTCACGTTCCTGGAATGTTTCTTCATACGCTTTCTCCACCGCGTCCAATTCCTTACAAATCTCCACCCGGTCAAAATTTTGGCCCGTCTTTTCCTGTTCTTTCAGCAGCGTGCGAAGTTGGTCACGGCGAAAATCCAGAA
This sequence comes from Evtepia sp., assembly GCA_020025735.1. Taxonomy (GTDB): domain Bacteria; phylum Bacillota; class Clostridia; order Oscillospirales; family Oscillospiraceae; genus Evtepia. The sequence continues at coordinate 215 of JAHHRP010000090.1, read as the reverse complement.
TATCCATCTGCCGATTCATCGCTTGTCTCGCTTCACAGATCTTCATACAGTTCCCTCCTCGTAAAATAGCTCTATATTTTATATATCGGCGCGTTCCCTATATTTTATAAGCGGCTACCTTGTAAAATCAGCTCACATTTGCTGAAGCCCTTTCCTTCTTTTCTGTGTTCTATGTGGATTGCTCCTTGTGTTTTTATATATTTTATACTAATTAC
>JAHHRP010000009.1 GCA_020025735.1 Evtepia sp. | reverse complement strand
AGACAGAAGAGAGCGCTCAGATTTTAGGGCACAGCATGGGTGTGCAGGCGACAGGGGAGGGAATGCTTTCCATCCGCTTTGCCATCTCCGGCAAGGGTGAGGTCGCGGCATTGGGGGCAGAGGAACTCGTCATCTGGCACTTGGAAAATGGAACCTGGCTGGAAACCTTCCGTTATGACCGAAACAGCCCAACCCTATGCGCGGTGGAAAAACAGGACTATGGGCGTGAGCTTTGCTATCAGGGCTGGCCCGGAGAGGTATATCGGATAAGGATCTCCGTCTTTGTGGAAAATGAGATTGGGTATGACAGCCGGAGCCAAGAGTTCCAAGTAACAGCCGCTTGAAATAGCTGCCGTCACCCTTCGCCTCCTCTCGACATACATTGTCATGGGTCCAAATTTTCGAGAGGAGAGTTTATCATGTGTAGTTACGTTTCTTCCTACTGTGGGTATCCTTACAACTGTTGTTATTGCTGTTACTGCTGCCGCCCGTGTTACTACGGCTGTGGTTATGGTTGGGGCACTGGTTCTCATTCTGGCTCCATCTGTGGTTCCAGCTGCTCTTCCAGCCACAGCACCACCGACACGACGATGATCGCCCGTGTTTTGGAGGTTCGCCCTGATTCTTTGTTGGTCACGGACCAATGCAACCATCAGCAAGTCCAGGTCAACACCACCGATGCCTGCTGCTACTGTGTCGGGGATTGCCTGTGCATCTACTACAACGGCATCATGACCGCCAGCCTTCCTCCTCAGATTTCTGCCACCTGCATCTGCCGTCTGTGATTTCTCCAAAATAGGCCCGGAGGCGGAACCTAAATGGTTCCGCCTCCGGCTTTTCTTCTTACAAGATCAAGATGGTAAGCATTACTTTTTCCGTCCTGTGCGGATGGCCTTGAGCAGCTGGATGACCAGCATACTGGCAAACGCCAACCCAGGAATGGCTAGGGTAAGGGTCCAAGGCAGCGCCACAGCCTGCATCAAGTGGCCCAGCGAAGGAATCCCCAGCACCAGGGCCAGCAGCAGCACACCCACCAGGAATGCCCCCAGCAGGGGCTTGTTGCTCCAAAACTGACGGTGGAACAGAACAGGATATGCTGCTTTGCAGTTAAATCCATGGAAGAGCCGGGACAGACATAGGGTAGCAAAAGCCATGGTGGCACCTGCCGCCTGACCCGCGTAATTCAGACCCAGGTGGAACGCGGTGACGGTGGCCGCAGCGATCACCAGACCCTCCAGGCCCACACTGACCAGGAAAGGCTTTGTCAAAATCCCTTCGCTTCGAGGACGGGGTTTTTCCTTCATCACACTGTCATTGTGTGGCTCTAGCCCCAAGGCGATGGCAGGCAAGGAGTCGGTGAGCAGGTTAATGAACAGCAAATGGACCGCGGCAAAGGGAACTGGCAGCGCCAGCAGAGACGCATAAAGGACCGTAAGGATGCCTGCCATATTCCCCGAAAGGAGGAACTGGATGGAGCGGCGAATGTTGGCGTAAACATTCCGTCCATTCTTCACCGCTTGGACGATGGTGGCAAAATTATCGTCCGTAAGGACCATACCGGCAGCATCCTTGGCTACCTCAGTCCCGGTGATCCCCATGGCTACACCAATGTCTGCCTGTTTCAGGGCGGGGGCATCGTTGACCCCGTCACCGGTCATGGCAACCAGGGCACCGCGCTCCTGCCAAGCCCGGACGATGCGGATTTTATGTTCTGGGGATACCCGAGCATACACCGAAACTCGGGGCACAAAGTCTTGCAGCTCCTTGTCGCTCATCTTCTCGATGGCGGATCCCTCCACAGCTTCGGTGCCGGGGGTCAGGATGCCGATTTCTCGCGCGATGGCCGAGGCGGTAACCACATGGTCGCCGGTAATCATAATGGGGCGGATTCCCGCAGCAACGCACTGGGCAACCGCTTGTTTGGATTCTTCTCTGGGCGGGTCCATCATAGCGATCAAGCCCAGGAAGAGCATGGTGTTCTCATCTTCCAAAGAGACGGTGGTATTTTCCAGACGACGGCAAGCAAACGCCAGCACCCGCAGACCTTGATTGGAGAATTCCTGGTTTACCCGCTCGATCTCCTCCCGTTCTCCAGGTCCCAGAACCGTCCGATCCAGCATCACATCCACAGCGCCCTTGGTCACCAACATATAGCCGCCAGAGAACTGATGGACCGTAGACATGAGTTTCCGATCTGAGTCGAAGGGAAGTTCACTGAGCCGGGGCCAGTGGTTTCGGACGTTAAGCTCGTCAAACCCGAATTCCTCTCCCAGGCGAACCAAAGCGGTTTCCGTAGGATCTCCGATCTCTCCCTTTTCGTTGACCGTGGCATCGCTGCACAGCAGCGCTGCTCGTAGCAATGGCTCCTGAACGGGGTCTTTGAAGTCGGCTTCCTGAGCAGGGATGATGCGTCCAGCCACATACATCTGGCGTACGGTCATCTTATTCTGGGTGAGCGTTCCCGTCTTATCCGAGCAGATAACAGAAACGCTGCCCAAGCCTTCTACCGCTTGGAGCTTGCGAATGATGGCATGTTCCTTTGCCATTTTCCGTGTTCCGAAGGACAGCACAATGGTCACGATGGAACTTAGCGCCTCAGGGATGGCTGCCACCGCCAGCGCAATGGCAAAGAGGAAGGCACTCATGACGTTCTCTCCCCGCACCAGCACGCTTACCGCAAAGAGGATCGCACACAGGACCAGGATTGCAATGGAGAGTTTTTTCCCAAACTGGTCCAGACTTACTTGCAGGGGCGTTTTCTTCTCTGAGGTGGACTTGAGAAGGGCCGCAATCTTCCCCATCTCTGTCTCCATCCCTGTGCCTGTGACCAGGAAACGGCCTCGGCCATAGGTGACAAAGGTGCCTGAAAACACCATATTTTTCCGGTCTCCCAACGGGACCTCTCCGTCAATTTCGGCCACATCTTTTTCCACCGGCAAACTCTCGCCTGTAAGCGCACTTTCCGCTGTTTTCAGGCTGGCACATTCCAGCAGACGCCCATCGGCACACACAGCGTCCCCGGCTTCCAGCACAACAATATCCCCAGGCACAACGTCTCGGCCGGGGATCTGAATGACTTTCCCATCCCGCAGGACTTTCGCCGTAGGCGCTGACATTTGCTTCAAGCTATCCAGAGAGGCTTCTGCCTTTACCGTCTGGACCGTACCCAAAATAGCATTCATGGTGATGACCGCCAAGATGACCACTGTGCTTTCTACATCCCCAAGCACAGCAGAAACCACAGCAGCTAAGATCAGGATGATGACCAAAAAGTCTGCAAACTGCTCCAAAAAAATACGTAAGGTTGTCTTTTTGCTGCCCTCCCGCAACTCGTTTGGGCCGTATTGTTCCAATCGTTTCGCCGCTTGGGCGCTGTCCAGTCCTCCAGGTCCACTGTCCAGGGCGGACAGCAGCGCCTGGCCAGATTTCTGCCAGATCTGATCGTGTTTTTCCATACAATTTGTCCTTTCTTCCCCACGGAGGCCAGGCAACAAAAAAGACGAGTCCTTTTGCCCAACACCACCGCTGTGTTGATCCAAAAGTCTCGCCATTTCAAGCCGAAGCGGGGCAAAGTGGCCCGTGTGTTGACGCCGCGGCTGCACAACGCGCTTGTGCCAGCTACTCCCTTTTTGTACGGGTTATCATACTCTATTTTTCCCCCGTTGTCAAGGGAAATACCCACTGAAACTACCTGCATCACAAGATACAGAACAGACCATTGTCCACAGGAAAAAGACTTGCTATTCTTCCCTGGATGCAGTAAGATAACGGTATAAACATCCGTAACATCCGTGTTTTTGGAGGTGATCCCATGTCCCCGCAGCCTACGGCCAAACCCCTCAAATTTTGGCTGCTTCTCATTGGTCTCATTGCTGCCTTATGCATCGCAGGGATTGTGGTGTTGTCTCTCCACCGTCAGCCCGGTGGTATGGTCCGCATCACCCAGAATGGCCAGCAGGTGGGTCTGTACTCCTTGCAGGGGTCCCGCACCCTGCGCTTTAAAAGTGCCAGCGGCGGCTACAATTTGGTGGTCATCGAGGACGGAACTGTTCGCATATCCCAGGCCAGCTGCCCCGATCAAATCTGTGTGCGGAAAGGCCCTACCAATCAGACTGCCGATCCCATTGCCTGTCTGCCCAACGGCCTGATCGTTGAGGTCATCGCTGCCGAGGGCACATCCCAGCTGGACGGAGTGTCATCATGAACATCAAAAAACTCACCTTCATGGCCATGCTCACTGCCATTTCCATGATTGTCTTTCTCATTGAAGCACAGATCCCCTTACCCATTGCTGTTCCTGGCGTCAAACTGGGCATCGCCAATGTCATTACTCTTTTTGCCATCTGGACCTTAGGCCGCAAAGAAGCTGGGGCTATTCTAGTGGTCCGAATTATACTGGGCAACCTTGTCATTGGCAACATCATGGGAATGCTTTACAGCCTGGCTGGCGGAGTACTGTGCTGGGTGATCCTCTCTTTGCTTAAGCCCCACATGGGCCGCAATCAAATCTGGATTATGAGTATCTTTGGTGCTTTAGGACACAATGCAGGACAACTGGCAGTGGCTGTCCTAGTTTCAGGTACCCCAGCCATTGCCTGGTATGCTCCTGTTCTGCTGCTGGCAAGTATCGTCACTGGTTTTTTCACAGGCCAGTGTACGCAGGCTGTACTCAACCATATTGACAAACTTCAGCGCGGCATCTGATTGTCAACTTAATTTTCTGCTTGGTTGACAATTGTTTTTTCTCATGGTATACTTTCCTCATTCTTTTAAGATCTGAGGTATTGTGCAATGTCCGCTGGTTCAAAAACTTCTCATACCCATGTGCGTTCTCTGACCTACGTTGCCCTTATGGCCGCTCTGTTGGCTGTGTGCGCCTGGATTACCATTCCTTTTGGCCCTGTGCCCTTCACCATGCAAACCTTCGGACTCTTTGCCGCTCTGGCCCTGCTGGGAGGACAACGCGGAACCTTGACCGTTGCCGTTTACCTTCTGTTGGGACTGGTTGGACTGCCTGTTTTCTCAGGCTTTGGTGCCGGACCGGCCGCATTGCTGGGGCCTACTGGAGGGTTCCTGCTGGGATTCCTGCTCTCTGCTCTCGTTTACTGGGGCATTACTTCTCGTCTGGGAACCTCTGCACCCGTGATGATTCTGGCTATGATTCTGGGCCTAGTGGCCTGCTACGCGATGGGAACCATCTGGTTCCTTTGCGTCTACTCTGGCGGGGGCACTGCCACACTGATGGGCGCCCTTACGCTATGCGTTTTTCCCTATGTCCTGCCTGATCTGGTAAAGTTGGCGCTGGCCTTCCTGCTGGTCAGGCAGATAGGTCCGCATATTTCCCGCTGATTTTCCAAACAAGGAGTTGAGCCTATGCAAGTCAAAGACCGTGTCCTTGCTGCTTTGGAGGACCAACGTGGCGCCTATCTGTCCGGGCAGGCACTGGCTGAGTCTCTCCAAGTCAGCCGTAGTGCTGTCTGGAAAGCCATCCGTCAACTTCGTGAACGGGGATATCCCATCCAAGCCGTCTCCAACCGGGGCTATTGTCTGGCTCCTGACAGCGCCATTCTCTCTGCCCAGAGCATCGCCCATTACCTCACGGTTCCCGACCTGACATTAGAGGTGCACGAGCAGGTCACCTCCACCAATACCCTTTTGCGTCAACGCGCAGAAGAGGGCGCCGCAGAAGGCTTTGTCTTAGCGGCCGCTGCCCAGACCCAGGGCCGTGGCAGGCGGGACCATCTGTTTTTCTCCCCCCCTGACTCGGGCCTTTATCTGAGTCTCCTGCTGCGGCCATCGCTCTCTGCTCGCGAGGCTTTTCTGCTGACCACCTGCGCTGCGTCCGCAGTGGCACAGGCCATTGAGGACTGCGCTGGGATAGAAACTCAGATCAAGTGGGTCAACGACCTGTTCTGTGGAGGGAAAAAGGTCTGCGGCATCCTCACGGAGGCTGCTCTGGACTTAGAAAGTGGGGGACTGCGATACGCCATTGTGGGCATTGGGGTCAATCTCTTTCCTCCTGCGGGAGGATTCCCTGCGGATCTGCCTGAGGCGGGAGCACTGTTTCCCGAAAGGCCCCAGGGTCTGGAGGCCCGCAGTCAACTGGCTGGCGCCATCTTGAATCGCTTTTTCTCCTTTTATCCTCATTTGGCAGAAAAGCCCTTTTTTGAGGACTATCGCCGCCGCTCTCTGGTCTTGGGGCAGGAAATCACGATTCTGGAAGGAAATAAAACCCGCACTGCCTTTGCTCTGGATTTAGAAGAGGACTTTTCTCTCCGCGTTCGGGAAGCTGACGGGACCATCACCACACTTTCCACCGGCGAAGTGCGGGTGCGTCCGACAGCACCGTGAAGTTTACTTTTTATTTACGATTCCTGTCTTGACTGTCTCCTTCCAACAGGTATAATACTCTCTAACAACGCTTAATGGGGAGGTGGTCTTTTGGCACAACCTGGAAAGACCTTTTGGCAGCGGCATCCCGGCTTCGATGTATACAGCTTATTCTGGCTGATTCTTTTTTTGATTTTGGCCTTTTTGGGGCGTCTCTACCTTCCTTTGTTCATTCCTGCTTCCATTGTGCTGGTCTATCTGCTGTTTCGTCTTTTCTCCAAAAATCAGGAGAAGCGACAGATAGAGAATGCCCGCTTTCTGGCTCTGTTCCGCTCGGTGTTTCGGTGGTTTCGGCGGCGGCGAGTCCTCCAGACCAGCAAGGAATATTACTATTTCAAGTGCCCCACCTGTGGTCAGTCCATGCGTGTACCCCGAGGACTGGGAAAGGTAGAAATCACCTGTCGATCCTGCTCCTCCCGCTTTGAGACCAAATCTTAACACAACACAAAACAAGGTGCTCTGACACTGAACTTCCTTCAATAAAACAGACCGCATCTGTTTTGCCTCTTCTGTTTTGGCATAACGATCCCCCCTCATGCAGGTATTATCTGAACAGATCCAAATAAGTAGAAAAATACCCCTTGGTGTAGAAAATAGAACTACATCAAGGGGTATTTTATCACAGCACGTTTTTGCCATACATCGAGAGGGCAGTATCAACGATGTTCCTCACTGTTTTTCGTCTGGCTGCCGACCACAGATGGGGCAATTCCCTTGCTCTGCCTGATACCATGTTCCGCAGGCGGAGCAATGAACGAGAGGAGGTGCCTCCCGTTTCGCTGGCGGGGCACTCTCTGACGGTACCGGGGCAGAATGGTAGGACGTCTTCATGGCATCGCCCATATTGTCCAGCTTTTGGCTAATTTCCCGCACAGTCTTTACCTGCATCACCAGCAGCAGAGCCAACTCATATAACACCCGCAGCAGAATAGGCCCTACGGTCAACACCAGCAATCCCATAACTAGATTGCCAAAGCCACTGAAGAAGCCACTGAAGAAGACCACAATGCCATAGAGCACCGCCAGACAGGTCAGGAAGACATATAAGATTTGCATTAGCTTTTCAATGACCAGCGTCTTCGGCGTAAATAGGTCATAGAGCAGCTGAAAGAACGATGGCAGCCGACCATCTTTTTCCTTTGGCAGTACCAGCACCACCAGCAAGGCTGTGACAGCCACGGCCAGAGCCAGAATGCCTAGGAGCCCAGCGGCATAGTTGTAGTTATGGTATCCTTGGTTGTACATGTACATGGCAGCATCCCTTTCTTTTTCTTTGGCGCTTTATTAAATCGTGTTATCCGCCTTTTTTACTGTCTCATACAGATCCGTCCGCCGACCAGAGAGAATGGGGATCTGTGCGCGGTACCGGACTAGGTCATCCAACTCCACACGCACCACCCGGACATCTTCCTTTTCATCCATCTCTGTAATCACGGTTCCCCAGGGGTTACACACCAAGGAATGTCCATAGGCCACATAGGAGGCTCCTTCGTCTCGCGCCGGGGAACATCCGGCCACAAAACACTGGTTATCCACTGCCCGAGATCGGAATGCCAGAGACCAATGGGCTGGCCCCGTGGTCATATTGAACGCAGCAGGCACCAAGATTACCTGCGCGCCCTGCGCTTCCATCACCCGGAACAGCTCTGAGAAGCGAATGTCAAAGCAAATGGCCAGACCCAATTTTCCCAAGGGTGTCTCCACCACCGTGATCTGATCCCCAGCAGTGAGGGTATCTGACTCCTTGAACCGCTGTCCTCCGGGCACATCAATGTCAAACAGATGGATCTTCCGGTGTCGTGCCAGCTCTTCCCCTTGGGGGGAGAAGAAATAGCAGGTGTTATAGACCTTTTCTCCTTCTAGTTCGGGCACAGAGCCTCCGGCCAGATAGAGTCCCAATTCCTGTGCCATACGGGACAGAAACTGCCACGTCTGACCTCCGGCAGGCTCCCCATAGACTGGAAAGCAGGCGTTTTCATATGGACAGTTGAACATCTCCGGCAGCAAGGCCAGTTGGGCTCCCTGGGCGGCCGCCTGACGCAGGACCCTTTCTGCCTGGCGGAGATTTTCCTCCTTATCCCGGCACACCTTCATTTGGCACAGGCCCAATTTGATGCTCCCCATAAAGCAGAGCTCCTTTCCCTTCCCCCGCATGGCGAGGGGATGTTCTTTTATGACTGTACCATATTTTCTCCTCAGACGCAAGGCAGACCTCCCTTGAATTTCCTTCATTGCGTCCTGCGAAGTTTTCCTGTATAATAAAACACAGAAAATAAATCCTCCGCGCGCCCTTTTGGGTGCTACGGCACATTCTTTCTTTGACAGGAGGCATTCTACCATGAACCCCATGAACCAGATCCTAACGCCCCACCGCACTGCCTTGCTGGCAGCGGCCGTGGACATTCTCAACCGCTACACCCCTTTCTCCTCGGATCACCGGGTCACATTCTCGCTGACCCCAGCGGGAGATCGGATCGCCGGCCATTTGGCGCGGACCGACGGCACTCCATTCACCCAGAGCACCGCAGCCCTGGACGAAAAGCTGGCCCACCTGCGGGATCAAACCGCCCTCATTCGCCCTTTCTTTTTCTCCATGACCAAGAGTCCCTGGTCAGAGGACGAGGCAAACGACTTTTCCCAGGTAGACTTTGACTACGCTGCCATTCTGGGCTATGGTATAGATCCCCAAGGGGAAGCCTTTCTGAAGGCCCTCTATTTCCTGCCCACCGATGCCCTGCTGGCCGGGCGCAGCCCCCGCCCCGACGGCCTGTTTCACCTGCCGTTGGCCACCTATTATGTTCACCAGCTGAGTTTGGACCCCAGAAAAAAATTCGCCCGGTTCCTCTATCTGGTGGACCGGATGACGGAAGCGCTGGAGTATCAGTATGACAAGGTCGGTTATTATTTCAGCTGTCCTCCCACCCCGTAAGCTTGCTCCCCCGTTATAACTCGGGGGAGCTTTTTCATGGTTCTCATTATTTTTGCAAATAGTTCTGCAAAAACAGTGGCACCAGAACAAAAAATACGTTATACTATGAGCATCTTTGCGGGGATGAGTTCCCTTTTCTCCGCAGAAATTTTATCAAATGGAGGAAATCCCCTATGAAACTGTGGAAGAAGTGTTCTGCCCTCTTCCTGGCGATGGTCATGGTCCTGTCCCTGGCTATCCCCGTCGGCGCTGTGACCCCAAAGGATGACCTGAAGGGACACATCGTAATTCTGCACACCAACGATGTGCATGGGGCGATCGCTGAGTACGCCTCAGTAGCCGCTCTAAAAAAGATGTACCAGGATGCAGGGGCCTATGTGGTTTTGGCGGATGCTGGTGACTTCGCCCAAGGCGACCCCACCGTGAGCGTCTCCAAGGGCGCCACTGCTGTGGAACTCATGAACCTGGCTGGCTATGACGTAGCTGCTCCTGGCAACCATGAGTTTGACTATGGCTATGACAACCTCAAGAAGCTTTCCGAGGCCAGCACCTTCCCGCTCCTGGCCGCCAACGTGCTGTACGAGAACAGTTTGGCCATGGGAGACAAAACCATCCTCACCACCAACAACGGCACCAAGATCGGTTTCTTCGGTCTGGATACCCCTGAAACCGCCACCAAAGCCCATCCCGACAAGATCAAAGGCGTCTCTTTCCTGGCTGGCAAGGACATGTTCTCCTGCGCCCAGGCTCAGGTAGATGCGCTGAAAGCAGAAGGCTGCCAGTACATCATCTGCCTGGGACACCTGGGCATTGATGCTGAGTCCACCGGCAACCGTTCCATTGATCTGCTCAATGCCGTCACTGGTATCGACGTATTCATCGACGGCCACTCCCACTCTACACTGGAGGAAATCCTGGCAGTAACCAACAACACTGGCAAAGTGGGGGACGCCCTTTTGACCTCCACTGGCACCAAGCTGAAAAACATCGGCATTGTAGACATCGCCCCTGACAACACCATCGAGGCCAGCAACATCTCCCTAGAAAGCCTTGCAGGCCTTGAGGGCTTCAAACCCAATGCCGAGGTTGCTGCCCGTGCCACCGCTATCCAGGCTGAGATTGATGCCGATTATGGCACCGCCTTTGCCAAAACAGAGGTAGCGCTGGACGGGGAAAAGGCCCATGTCCGCACCAGCGAGACCAACCTGGGGGATCTCATCGCCGATGCCATGCTCTGGTGGGCAGCCGGGCAGGACAATGCTCAAGTCGATGCTGCCATTACCAACGGTGGCGGCATCCGCGCCAGCATTCCTGCTGGGGAGATCACCAAAAAGGACATCAACACCGTCCTGCCTTTTGGCAACACCCTGTATGTTGTCGAGGTCACCGGCGCAGCACTGCTGGAAGCGCTGGAGGCATCCACCTACTGCACACCCGAAGCCATCGGCGGCTTCCCCCAGGTGGCAGGGATTGAGTTTGTTGTGAACACTGGTGTCCCCTTTGCCACCAACTCACTGTATCCTGACTCTACCTATGGCAAACCCGCTGCTATCCAGCGTGTCACGATCCAGTCCGTAGGCGGTCAAGCCTTTGATCCCAATGAGACGTATACCATCGTCACCAATGACTTCACCGCCGCCGGTGGGGACACCTACTACGCCTTCAAGGCCGCCAAGAAAGGGTATGACTCTGGCATCCCTCTGGATGAAGTTGTCATGGATTACATTTCCTCTCTTCTGGGTGGTGTGGTCTCTGCCAATCAGTATGGTGAGCCTGACAAGCGGATTCACACCATCTCCTATGACGATGTGAAGGCAGGCACCTGGTTCACTAGCGCTGTAAATTATGTTACGCTCACTGGGCTTATGAATGGAACTGGCACCAGCTTCTCTCCCAACGCCTCCATCAACCGCGGTATGATGGTTACGGTTCTTTATCGTATGGCAGGCTCTCCCCCTGTCACCGGCGACAACCCCTTCACCGATGTACCTGCCAACACTTGGTACACCAACGCGGTGATCTGGGCCTCTCAGAACGGTATCACCTCTGGCACCAGCAACGCCACGTTCTCTCCCACTGCTTCCCTGACCCGGGAGCAGCTGGCCACCTTCTTCTATCGCTTTGCTGACTTCGAGAGTCAAGACCCCATTGTGGTGGAAGGGGACAACCTGATAAACTTTGCTGATACCAAGCAGGTTTCGGAGTATGCCAAGGAATCAATGAATTGGGCTGTGGGTGAGGGCCTTGTTTCTGGCACCACAGCCACCACCCTCTCCCCCAAGAACACCGCTACCCGGGCACAGGTTGCCACCATCCTCATGCGGTACACCGCAGAGTAACCCTCTGCCCATTAAAGCAACATTCCCCGCCTCCGCTGATTTTGCGCGGAGGCGGGGCTTTTTTACCTGGAACAAGACGGCACAGCGGAAGCTGTGCCGTCTTGTTGCTGCTGTGTCTCAGTGCTCATACCACCCAGCAATCCCAGGGGTGAGGTTGATGTTGATTTGTTTGATCTCTTGGTATTCTTCCAGGCCATGGATGCCCAATTCCCGACCGATCCCAGACATCTTATAACCACCCCAAGGTGCCTCGTTAAAGGTGGGGTTATAGGTATTGATCCAGGTAATCCCTGCGCGGATCTCCTTGACCACCCGCAGGGCTCTCGTGAGATCGCTTGTGAATACACCGCCTGCTAGACCATACATGGTGTCGTTGGCCATAGCGATGGCCTCCTCCTCCGTCTTAAAGGTCTGGATGGTAACTACGGGACCAAAGATCTCCTCTCGAACGATGGTCATGTCAGGGGTACAGTGATCAAAAATGGTGGGGCGCATAAAGTATCCCTTGGCACACGCCCCTTCGGTATATCTCTCACCGCCGCAGACCAAGGTGGCCCCCTCCTCAATGCCTTTGCGGACATAGCCCAGGACATCATTGAGTTGACCCTCCGTGACCATGGGTCCCATATCAGGATTATCCAGCGGATTGCCGATGGTCATGGCGTTGGCCCGTTCTGCCAGCCGTTTAACAAAGGCATCTTTGATACTCTCCTCAATCAGGATACGGGAGCCTGCGGAACAGACCTCACCCTGATTGAAGAAAATGCCGATCATAGCCCATTCCACAGCCCCTTCCAGGTCGGCATCGGCAAAGATGACGTTGGGGGACTTGCCACCCAGTTCCAGGCCGATCTTCTTGATGTTGTTGGCAGCGCAGCGCATGATGCTCTGTCCAACAACAGTGGAACCGGTGAGGGTAATCATTTCAATCCCCGGATGGGAAGCCAATGCCTCACCCACAGAGCCACCTGGGCCTAGGATCAGGTTGGCTGCTCCCTTGGGGACACCAGCCTCATGCAGCAGCTCGAACATCCTCACATTGGACATGACGCAGTTGGAACTGGGCTTAAAAATGATGCTGTTGCCTGCGGCCAGCGCCGGCGCAATCTTCCAGGCGCCCATGAGCAGGGGGAAGTTCCAGGCGCTGATAAGCGCCACCACACCCACAGGTTCATGGACGGTATAGGAGTGCATTTTCCCAAACCCCTCGTTGACCTCATAGCAACCGCCATGGGGCGCTTTGATCAGGCCCGCATAGTAACGGTAACAGTGAACGGCATCGTCCACATCGCCTTCAGCCTCTCGCAGGGGCTTACCCATATCCATAGACTCGATGCGAGCCAACTCGTCCCGATTGGCATCAATAAGGTCCGCAATTTTCAGCAGGATATCTCCTCTGGTCTGGCTATCCATGTCCCGCCAGTCGCGCGTCTCATAGAACGATGTTCTGGCCGCTGCCACGACACGCTCTACATCCTCAGGGGTGCTGACGACCACCTGGGCCAGTTCTTCGCCGTTTGCAGGATTGAAAGTAGGCGCAGTCTTTCCGCTGATGCTTTCCACCCACTCGCCATTGATATAGTTTTTACAGAGCTTCATGGTTTACCTCCTGTCGGTCGTGAAAATGGATTCCGCATGGGTTCAAGCGCTCCTTACAGGGCGCGCTTACAGATGCAGCGTTTTCTTGGCCTCTGCCAGGGATTCATCCACTGCCTGGATGACAAATTGAATTTCTTCCTCGGTCATGACTGCGGTTGGCTCAAAGCGGATGGTCTTGGCATTGTTCAGGGTCCCGGCAATAATCACCTTATGGGCATACATATTTTTCGAGAACTCATAGCCGATTTCATTGTTGGCAAACTCCATTGCCAGCATCAGGCCAACGCCGCGCACCTCATCCACCAGCTCAGGATATTTCTGCATCTTAGCCTCCAAACCAGCCTTCAACTTGGCGCCCTTATCCCGGCACTGTCCAGGGATGTCATGGGCCAGCATGAAGCGGATGGTTGCAATGGCTGCCGAACAGCAGACGGGGTTGCCGCCGAAGGTAGGAGAACCCAGCAGGTAGGGATTTTCCACCAACTCATCGGTCCACATTTTGGGTCTGCAAATGATCCCTGTGATGGGCAGCACACCGCCGCCAAATGCCTTGCCGAAGGTCATAATATCAGGTGTGACACCCTCTGCCTCACAGCGCCACATGGTGCCTGTACGGCCCATGCCGGTCTGGATCTCATCAAAAATCAGAGCTACCCCAGTCTCGTCGCAGATCTTACGGACTTCTGCCAAGTATCCCTTTGGGGGAACGATGACACCGGCCTCACCCTGAATAGGTTCTAAGATGACACCAGCGACCGCCTCGCCCACCGCCTGGAGATTTCGGATGGCCTTACGGATGTCATCGGCATTGCCGTACTCCACATGCTGGACCTGCTGGACCAGGGGAGTATAGGGGGTGCGATAGATATCCTTACCACCCACAGACAAGGAGGCACTGGTCTTGCCGTGGAATGCGCGAACAGTAGAGATGTACCAGCGGCCGCCGGTTGCCAGTCGAGCCAGCTTCAGGGCCATTTCAACGGCCTCTGTGCCGCCATTGGTGAAGAAGCATTGCTGCAAGTCACCGGGCGTGATGTCTGCCATGGCCTTGGCCAGATAGCCGCGCAGAGGGTCCAGCAGTTCCTGGGAATGCAGTCCCTGGTGGTCCAGCTGTGCCTTGACTACGTCCAGGATCTCGGGCTGACGGTGCCCGGCAGTGTAGATTCCAAAGCCGCCCAAACAATCCAAAAACTTCTCTCCGTTGAGGCCATAGAAATAGGCACCAGAATCCTCCCATTCCAAAACAGCATAGCCGTCATTTTCAGAGGACACGGATTTTCTGTACTTTAACCAGCCAGGACTGACATATTGGTCGAAGTGATGGATCGTCTCCTTCATCATCTGCGTCTTAGTCTCTGGGGGAATATCTTTTGCATCCGTCTTAATGAGCTGAATCACTCTGTCAAGGTCTTTGATAACCTGTTCCTTATTTGCCATTGTACTTACCTCCTTAAAATACTTTATGAAATAAACCATGGCCAAAATGCAAAAAAGGGAAGGGTGCAGTATCATTTTCTTTGTGTTCGCAAGTTCCCTTAACTCAAGGGACAGCCATCCCACTGTAATGCGTTGGAAGGGTTCTGGGACCGATTGGCAAACGGTATTTTGTCCACTTCCATTATAACCCAAATCTTCTGCCATTGAAATTCTTTTATTATGGCGTTTTTTTACTTGAAAAGAAGTATTCTTTACCATTTTGAAGTATGGTTTTTCCTAATGCTTTCCAGTATACTAAAAAAAGGAAGGATTCTGATCAAAGGAGCGTTCTAAACATGAAAATGAAAAACATATTTTTCATTTACAACAATGTTTTGTCCGAATTGTACCGGTGTCGGATCTATAACGACCTGGGGCAACGCTTCCTGCCCATGCTGAAAATGCTCATCCCTTTCCGCTATGCCAGCATCATGCGCAGCGAAGAGCAGTGCAATCGGTTCTATCTGCTGGATCCACTTTGCTTACCCGCCGAGTTCCTGGAGGCCGAACGCAACTACATGCGTTTTGCTGATGATGACCAAACTGGTTGGCTCAGTCATTGCCGACAGTCCACGATCTTCCGCGAAAGTGATCTGATGACCGAACAGCAGCGTCTGAGTTCTCCTATCTACCAGAAGTGCTATCAAAAGTTTGATGTCTATGATTCCCTGGAATATGGCATCGTCTGCAATGGCCGCCCTTTGGGCACCTTGAGCCTTTTTCGCGGTCGAGAGGACGGCCCATTTACTGATGATGAGCTTTTTTTACTCACCTCGGTAGGACTCCATCTCAATCAACAGATGGATGCCCTGGTGGGTAAGTCTCGTCACCAGCACACTCTGGACTCCTACGACTTGGCTTCCATCGCCACAAAATATGGACTGACTGCTCGGGAAACCCAACTGCTGGAACTGTTGACCCGTTTTCGGAACAACCACGAAATTGCCGAATCCCTCCAAGTCCGAGGTTCTACCCTGCAAAAGCATTTTCAAAATATGTTCCGTAAACTGGGCGTGACTTCCCGCTGGGAGGTGATGCGGCTGCTGTTTGACCTCTGCCAGCGCGGCTAAGCCATACAAATGCCGACATCTCCCTCGCTTTCCCTTGCCCCTGGCCGCTGAAACAACAAAATACTGTTGCTACGATCCTACCCGTCCCTTCCGTCTTCGCCTTTTGCAGAGACATCGGACAAAAAACTCTGCTTTTGGCGTACACGAAACGGTGCCGTGTTTTCTCTGTCTGCGGTGCCGTTCGCAGAAAGGAGAGGTGTCCCTATGGATGGGACTTATGGATTTGTCAGCATTCTCCCCGTTCTCTTTCTTATTGTTGTGACTCTATTGACCAAACGTACCTTTGAATCTCTTTTTTTCGCTACCATATTTGCCTTGGTAATCGGTTACAAAGGAGACTGGTTCGCCGCTTTTGTGGATCTGTTAAAAACGGTAACCGCTGAAAACATCTGGGTTCTGCTAGTCGTGGGCCTGCTGGGAAGCTTGGTGGGTATTTTTGAGCATTCCTCCGCTGCTATGGGCTTTCGAAGGCTGCTGTCCCGTTTCGCCTCCAGCCGAAAAAAATCCCTGCTGGCAGAATGGGCATTGAGTACCATCCTCTTTGTCGATGACTACCTCAATATCCTCACTGCTGGCTCCATCTCCAAGCACCTCAATGACTCTCACCGAATTCACCGAACCATGACCGCTTACATTATCGGTTCCACCTCGGCGCCCATTGTCGTCCTCATTCCTCTATCCTCCTGGTCTATTTATTATGCCAGTCTCATTGAAAAGACTGGTGTCGTTCCCTCAGACACCAGTGCCGTGGGGATGTATATGCAATCAATCCCCTTCATGTTCTACCCCATATTTTGTCTTGTTGTGCTACTGCTGGTTATTGCTGGTGTCATCCCCCTCGTTGGTCCAATTAAAAAGTATCAGAAGCAAGCTGACGAAGGCGGCAGTCTCTATCTGCCAGGGCACACCGAGGAGGAGTGTGCCGTGCTCTGTAAAGATAAGGACTCGTCTGGCAGTGTCCTTGATTTCCTGCTTCCTCTGGGCATTCTGTTAGCAGCCACCATCTATCTTGACCTGGACGTACTCAACGGCATTATCATTGCTTTGGTCTTCACTGGAATTTTTTACTTCCTCCGCAAACGGATGCAATTATCTGCCTATGTTGATTCTCTTTGGGATGGTTTTTCTTCCATGATTTCCGTGCTGGCTCTGCTGATTATCGCTTTCATGTTCAAGAGTGCCTGTGGCTACCTGGGAATGTCCTCCTATATCGTTGGCAAAGTAGCCCCCCTGATGTCTGGCAATATGCTGCCTGTGGTCATCTTTCTGGTCAGCACCCTCATGACCTTCGCCCTGGCCAATGCCTGGAGTGTCTCCGCCATTATGGTCCCTCTGGTAGTGCCCCTTGCCCTAGCCATTGATGCCAATATGGCTGTAGCCATTGCCTCCATCTTTTCCGGTTCGGTGTTTGGTACCCAGCTGTGCTTCTACTCCGACAATGCCATTCTGATTTCCAAAGCAACTGGTGTTCCCCCCATAGAACACGTCAAGACCCAGCTGCCCTTTGCTCTATGTGCTGGAATTTTGACCTGCGCAGCGTATCTGATCTATGGCCTTGTTTTCTTATGATGCATAAGCACTCCAAAGGGCTGGAGCGGATGTCTGATCGACTCCGTGAACGATCTCCCGCTGTCGCAGCAGCTTTCCCGGAAGATGGTTTTGGGTTCCACAGGTCCTCTTTCTACCCACAGCAAACCAGGCTTGCACCCTTTCTGCAAGCCTGGTTTTTTGCCGCAGTATCTTCTTTTGGCATGGTCGGACTTCATAGTTCCCTATTGAATTGCCCATGGGATTGTGCTAAAGTTAGTCTATGCTAACTAATAGCAGCTTCTCCCTGTTCCCGCATCAAGAAAGAGGTTTGAGAAATGGAAAAAGAAACTATCACGTTAACCGGTGTGAACGAAACGCTGCTCGTTCCACTCTATGCCCGCGCACTTGAAAGCCGCAAGCAAAATCATCTTTTTTATGACGCCACCGCCGTACGTATCATTGATTCTACGAACTACGATTTTGCAAAGCATGGTAAAAGTCTGATGAATATGTGGGGTTGTGCCGCACGCACCGTGCTGTTTGACGAACAGGCAGAAGCTCACATCAAGGCCCATCCAAACTGTGCCGTTATCAATCTGGCCTGTGGGCTGGATGACCGTTTCCGCCGCGTGGACAACGGAAAAATCCATTGGTACAATGTCGATCTTCCCGATGTCATGGAACTGCGCAAAAAGCTCATTGAAGATCATGCGCGTGTAACCAATATCACCTGTTCCGCCTTCGACTACGCTTGGATGGATCAAATTGCAAATAAGGATCACGCCCTGATTCTTGCAGAGGGCTTTCTCATGTACGTCACAGAGGCAGAGGTCAAGGGGCTGTTTGACACCGTAGCAGAGCACTTTACCCATACCACTCTGCTGCTCGAATTCATGACAAAATGGATGGTCGATCACCAGAAAATGCATGACACAACGCAAAAAATCAACGTCAACTTCGTTTGGGGCATTGAGAAATCCGACGAATTTACAACGCTGTGCCCCCAGTTCCAGTTGATGAGTGAGCATAACTTCACCGATGGTATGAAACATTTTGCGCCCATCCGCATGACGTTCATGTCCCTGCTCATGCGCAGCAAAAACAATCGTCTTGCCTGCTTTGAGCAAATCTGACACCCGAAACGATATCCAGCATAAGTTGGACTTTTTTCCGACAAACCGAAAGGACCTGCCCCTCGAGGCAGGTCCTTTGAACGTAATGGCTTTGTATGGTATTCCCTTACCGCTCCATAAATCGTGAGAGGAAATCCTTGGTCTCTTCCTTTTGTGGGTCCACAAAAATCTGCTGAGGGGAACCTTCTTCCCAGATAACTCCATTGCGCATAAAGACTACATGGTTTGACACATCCCGCGCAAAAGCCATCTCGTGGGTAACCACCAGCATGGTCAACCCTTCATCGGCTAGGTCCCGCATAACGGAAAGGACCTCGCCAACCATCTCTGGATCTAGGGCAGAGGTAGGTTCATCAAAGAGCAGAACTTCTGGGTCCATCGCTAAGGCACGGGCGATCGCCACCCGCTGTTTCTGGCCGCCGGAGAGCTGTCGGGGACGGGCGTTGATATAGGGTGCCATTCCCACCTTGGTCAGGTACTTCATGGCCAGCTCCTTGGCCTCTGCGTGGTTTTTCTTCAGCACTTTGATCTGGCCCACGGTGCAGTTTTCCAACACAGTCATGTTGCTGAACAGGTTAAAGGACTGGAAGACCATGCCCACCTTGGTCCGATAAGCCGCAGCCCCGCCTTTGCGGGTAAGGATATTCTCTCCATGGAAATTGACCTCTCCACTGGTGGGTGTCTCCAGGAGGTTGATACACCGTAAGAGCGTGGACTTGCCAGAACCAGATGCGCCGATAATGGAGGTCACATCCCCCTTGTTCACGGTAAAGTCGATGTCCCGCAGGACCTCGTGCTTGCCGAAGGATTTGGACAGGTGGCTCACCTGTAAGATCTTCTCGCCCATGTTACCGCTCACCTCCGTCCTGATCGCTGCCCCGGTTGCCGTGGGAGCGTCGGGTCTCTGCTTTCTTTCCTTCCCGCAGGGCTGCATCCCGCTCGGCCTGTCGGCGCAGCTCTTCCCGGAGGATACTTTTCTGCCCCTCAGGGTTCCGCTCATCGAAGGGTGTCCCGCGGTCGGGATGGTTGTATGTGCCCGCACTAAGGGTCAGAGAGTCATCCTGGACCAATTCATAGCTGTCATTGCCATCCATCCGCTTTTCTAGCAAGCGCAGCAGAATGGAGGCAATCAGGGTCATGCACAGGTAGCCAATCATTTCGATGGCAGCAGAAGGGAAGTACATATTATTTACGCCTGTGATGTAGCGATGGAACGCAAAGAACTCCGTAAAGCCGATGATGAACATAACGGACGTATCTTTGATGTTGATGATGAAGTTATTGCCGATTTGGGGGATAATATTGCGGAACGCCTGGGGCAGGATCACATTGGTCATGATCTGCACATGGGTCATGCCGATGGCCTTCGCCCCCTCTGTCTGACCGGGATCGACGGAGATAATACCGCCACGAACGGTCTCGGCCATGTAGGCGCCGGTATTGATGGAGACAATCAGGATGGCTGCCACCCAGATATTGTCAAAGCGCATGGCGTTGCCGCTGAAGTAGGGCAGGCCGTAGTAGATAAATACTGCCTGGAGCACCATGGGGGTTCCCCGGAAGACCTCTACATAAATGCGGACAAGGACCCGAATGAGCCGAAGCAGGAAGCGTTTGGGCAACGGATCACTTTTTGTATAGGGGATGGTGTTAAGGATGCCACAGATCAGGCCGATGATACAGCCGATGACGGTAGCCACCACAGCCAGGATCAACGTACTGCGGATACCGCCCAGGTAAGCTGATCCATAGGCGTCCCAAAGCCGGACCATGTCATTGCCCAGCTTGATCAAGAGGTCCATAGGGATACTCCTTTCCAACAGGCTGTACCCTCCGGTGCAAAACGACATCGGAGGGCAAGCCTAACGTGTTCTTTTTTCTTTGTTGGGGCCGGATTCAGATCGCGGGCTGGATCGCAATGGCCTGATCCATAATGGCACTGAACTGCTCCTTGTTCAGCGCAGACAGGACCTTGTCAATGGCATCCTTCAACTCGGTGTTTCCTTTGCGGACCGCAATGCCGATGTTGACGTTCTCGGCGCGCTCTCCCTCGTTGGCGAACTGGAAATCACCCTCGGTGCCAGAGAAGTCTAGGATAACCAGGTTGTCATTTTTGGCCACGGCACCCTTCGCAGTGGGCATATCGGTGCAGATGAAATCAGCGGTGCCGGTCTCCAGCTGCATAATCATGGCAGGTGCGGTGTCAGCGGGGGGCAGGATCTTAGCATCCTTGATCTGCGGCAGGCAAGAATCATACCAGATGGTGCCGGACTGGGCCGTGCAGGTGCCGCCGGCAAGATCCGCAATGGACTTAGCCTGGGCATATTTGCCGTCCTTCGTGGTCACACAGACGATGGTGGCGTAGTAGTAGGGGCCAGCCATCTCCACCTCGGCCATCCGCTCAGCGGTCATGGACTGGCCAGCAATGTTGACATCCATGGTCTGGGACTGCACGGCAGGCGTCAGGGAGGCCCACTCAGAGGAGACGATCTCCAGTTTCCAGCCATAGGCTTCACAGATCCGCTTGGCAATCATCACGTCATAGCCGTTGGCATAGGACCCGGCTACATTGGAGATGGGCACAGCGCCGTTGGAATCGTCGATCTGGGTCCAGTTGTAGGGAGGATAGGTACACTCCATGCCAACGGTGAGCACACCGTCTTCCAGGCCCAGGATCTTACTGGTATCTGTGCTGGTGAGGTCCTCTACAGGGGGAATCTCAACGCTTTCTGTCTTAGACCCTTCGGTGTCCGTGGGGGTATCGCCGCCGCTGGGACCGCCGCAGGCGCACAGGGACAGGGCCAGAACCAGAGTGAGAGTCAATGCAAGCAGCTTCTTCATAATGGTCTCCTCTTTTCATTTTTTTACTTGTGCAAAAAAAGCCATGGATCTGAAGCAGATCCATGGCAAACACACAAAGATAGCAGGACACGGGGTCCTTTGTTTTACCATGATAGCGCTCCATCGTAAGACAATGGCAGTCCGACAGATTTTCTCTGCCGACCCAGGACGTTTCCCGGTCAGGCACCCGGAAAACCCTTCGGCGGCGACCCCTTTCCCCGCCTCGGCTGCCTGCCGGAGAATGGTGGGTACTGATGAACACCGCGCCTCTATCATTTTTGTTCATTATACGAAAGCCCATCTACCTTGTCAAGGACATAAGCGGACAGAATATTCTGTCTTGTTCACAGTGTTTTTGTCATCTTCGTCAAACCGCTCTCTTTTCGATGCGACGCAGTCTGCCATCACAGCTGCTTGCATCTTTGTGTTACAACTGGCGTCCTACGGTGTAAGCGGTGGCAATGGCCGTCATCACACTGCCTACCTTGCCGCCATCGCCCACCTGATAGACTGCCATACCCTGCCCGACCAGATCAGCAGCCAGAGAAGCCCGCGGGGTAAAACCCACTGCCAAAACGATATGCTGGGCGGGGATGGTCTCCTCTCCTGCTGGGCCAGCAGCCACTGCGCCTTTTGGCGTAATGCGAACCAGGCGGCTGCCAGTTTTTCTCTTCACCCCGGCCTCATCCAACAGATCCTGGAGCATAGAGGAATTCATCTCGGGCACAGGAATCCCTGCGGAGAGGATCTCGGGCAAGGCTTCTAAAATTGTAACGTGCTTCCCTTCCTGCGCATAACCCAGTGCCGTCTCACAGCCAACCAAGCCGCCGCCAACCACCAAAATCTCTTTTCCAGGCAGATCTGGCCCGGTAAGGGCCGTAACACAGTCCACCACCGACGCCTCTTCGATGCCAGGGATCTTGGGCACCGTGGGTGACGCGCCCACTGCCAGTACCACTGCATCGGGCTTGCGGGCAGCAATCTGCTCAGACGTGAGCAAGACGTTTTTTTCCACTGTCACACCCAGCTGACCAAGCTGCCGCTGGTACCACTGGTTGAGTTCATTCAGTTCCTTCTTGAACCGGTGGGCACCAGCAGGGATGAGGTTGCCGCCCAAATTCTCTCCAGCCTCGCACAGCGTCACTGTGTGCCCGCGCAGTGCAGCACAGCGGGCGGCTTCCATCCCGGCTACGCCACCGCCCACCACCAGGACCTGTTTTTTTGTTCCGGCAGGGGAGAGGGAGAAGGTTGCTTCCCGGGCAGCTTGGGCATTCACCGCACACCCAGCCCGACGGCCCACCTTCAGTGCGCCGATACAGCCCTGGTTGCAGCCGATACAAGGTCGGATATCCTCCACCTGGCCCATGGCCACCTTTTGAGGATATGCCGGGTCTGCCAGAGAAGGACGCCCCAAAACGATCCCATCCAACTTGCCTTCGGCCACTGCCTGAGCCGCCAAATCAGGGTCATTCATCCGCCCCCCGCAAAGAATAGGTACCTTTACCGCCTGTTTGGCTGCGGCAGCCAATTCGATGACACGCCCTTTCTCCATGTAGCAGGGGGGCGCAGCATAGTAGAAAGAGTCATACTGTCCAAAGTCCACACTCAGGCAGTCGTAACCGTAGGTCTCCAGGCGGCGGGCAATCTCCAACCCTTCCTCCAACGTCCGGCCCACCTCATCCTCTCCGTGGAGCGAGGGCTGGTTATATCCCTTAATGTACGATTTCAGGGCCAGACGCATGGACACCACAAAGTCAGCCCCGCAGGCCGCCTTCACCCCGTCCAAAATTTCCCGCGCACATCGCAGGCGATTTTCCAAATCCCCGCCGTATTCATCCGTACGGTGGTTCATGAAGGTCAAGGCAAACTGGTCCAGCAGATATCCCCAGTGCATGGCATGGACTTCAATTCCCGGAAAGCCGCACTGCTTGAACAGAACCGCTGTGGCGATCATCTGGTCAATCTTCTGCTTGATCTGATCCCTGGTCAACGCAGGGGCCAACCGGGACGGGTCATGATAATAGGGGATCTCGGAAGGACAGAAACATCCCAGCGAATTTCGTCCATAGCCCATAGACACCTGTGGAAGCATTTTTGCACCATAGGCATCCAGCCGCTCCAACAACTCCACCGCTGTACGCTGGAAGGTTTTGGGGGCTTTCAAAGGTTGTTTGCTGTCCAGGGGATGAACCGGGTCTACCAATGTATCAGGATGGAAGGCCCCAGTAAAGAGCAGGCCGAAGCCCCCTTTGGCCCGTTCCTCAAAATAGGCCAAACCGTCCGGGGAAAACTCCCCAAAGGGGCCGTGGAGAGAGGGGAGAGTGAGAGGTCCCACACAGAAACGGTTCTTGATGGTCATGGTGCCAATCTGCAAGGGCTGAAGCAGGGGTGCATAGGGAAATGTCATGAGGATTGCCTCCTTTATCTCTTGTTGCATCGCACCGCACCCAGAGGGGTACGGAGGATTTATAATGTCCGTCGGTAAAATTCCCAGGCGTTTTTCCAACACACGGCCTCGATCTCCCGTGGGGAAAAGCCTGCCCGTTCCATCGCAGGAATCAAACGGTCCATGTGCCCGGCATCCTCCCACGCCAAGGGGCAGTCGATGCCATCAAAATCGGAACCCAGGGCCACGGTTTCCAGCCCGGCCATGTCGATCATGTGGCGGATATGCCGGGTCAGATCCTCGAAGCGGCTGACAGGGGAAGGCCCTAAAAATCCTGCATAAAAATTCACCCCTACCAGACAGCCCCGGTCACCCAAGGCCCGAAGCATGGCATCGGTGAGATTCCGCCGATGATCCCACAGCGCGCGGCAGCAGGAATGGCTGGCAGCAAAGGGTTTTTTTGCCCGTCGGCACACCTCCCAGAACCCCTCGTCACCCAAATGGGATACGTCAGGGATCATACCTAAGGTCTCCATTTCTGTCAAAAAGGCCGCGCCTGTCTCAGTCAGGCCACCAGGCTGACCGTTGGGAAATCCCAGTTCATTGGGGTAGTTCCAGGTGAGGGTAAGCATCCGCACACCCAGCCGATAGAGGGTCCGCAGAAGGGGAAGCTGTCCTCGACATACCCCCCCTTCCTCCACCGTCAGCAGACAGGCCACTTTGCCCGCCTGCCTTGCCTGTTCCATCTCCTGGAAGGAGAGGACAGGCTGGGCAATGTCTGTGTTTTGGGCCAATTCCTGCCAGTAAAGGTCCGCCAGCGTAAGAACCTCTTCTAACGGGTCTTTGGCTCGGCAGTCCATGGCCTGATGATAGAGGTCTGTCTGCCCCGCAGCCAGGTCATCCGAACGGGTCGTGCCTTGCAGGTTCACGAACAGGGCAAAGTTTTGCAGCAGATAACCACTTTTTTGCAGGGTTTCCAAGTCCACATGGCCCCCGGTTCCTTGACGCAAGTTTCCTGGCAGGCCCGACCGACGGGCGGCCAAGAGCCGAGCTATGGTGTCACAGTGCAAGTCTACAAAAGGCATCACTCTGTCTCCTTACAAACTTCCCAATGGGAAGTGACAAGCTGCCTGATGGTCTTCCTCCCCTTGCAGGGCGGGGACCTGTTGGGCGCAGATCTCTTTCGCTTTGGGGCAGCGGGTGCGGAAGGGGCAGCCAGAAGGCGGACGAATTGGGCTGGGCAGTTCGCCGTTCAGCAACTCCTCTCCTCGGCTGCGGCAGGTGGGGTCTGGCCGCGGCACTGCCGCAAGAAGAAATTTTGTATAGGGATGGCGGGGCGCCGTAAAAATGGTTTTTGTAGGGCCAACCTCGCATACACGCCCCAGGAACATGACACACACCCGATCAGCGCTGTGCCGAACCACCCCCAAATCATGAGAGATGAGGACATAGGTCAGACCTTGCGCCTCCTGGAGGTCAGCCAGCAAATTGAGTACCTGTGCCTGCACAGACACATCCAGGGCAGAGACCGGCTCATCACAGATCACCAGCCGAGGAGAGAGTGCCAAAGCCCGGGCAATCCCCACCCGCTGACGCTGTCCTCCAGAAAGCTCATGGGGATACCGGCTTAACAGTCCCTGGGGCAGCCCTACCTGGTCCAGGAGCGCAGCACAGCGAGCAGAATACTCTGCCCGTGGACAAAGTTTGTGGATGCGGAACGGCTCTGACAAAATCCCAGCTACATCCAGCCGGGGATTCAGAGCAGCCGCAGTATCTTGAAATACCATCTGCATCTGCCGTCGGAGGGTCCGCATTGCTTGCGGCGAGAGCGATGCCAGATTTTTCCCATCAAAAAAAACCTGCCCCTGGGTCGGGGAGAGCAGCCCCAACAGTAAGCGGCCCAAGGTGCTTTTCCCGCACCCGGACTCTCCCACCAAAGCCAGAGTCTCCCCTTCATAAATGCTAAGATTTATCTCTCGGACCGCATGGAGCCGCGCTCCTCTCCTGTGTCCCTTGGCGGGGAAACTTTTGGAGAGATCCCGCCCCTGCGCTAACATTGTCCTCATGTCTGTTCCTCTCTCGCCCGAAAACAGCGGACCATGTGGCCCTCCTCCACCGCAATCAACGGGGGCACCGCCTGGGTACAGACAGGTACTGCCCGGTCACACCGCGGGCAGAAGCGGCATCCTGCTGGTAAAACGCTCAAATCCGGCACGGTCCCTTGAATGGTGTCCAGTCGATCCTGTTCTCTCTCCAAAGAAGGAATGGCGTTCAGCAGTCCTAGCGTATAGGGATGACGCGGGGTCCGAAAGAGAGAAAACACCTCTGCCGCCTCTACGATCTGCCCCGCGTACATGACATACACCAGATCACAAAGCTGGGCCACCACCCCCATGTTGTGGGTGATAAGCAGGATCGCTGTGTCGTGGTCCCGGCAGAGCTGATCCATGAGCCGAAGGATCTGGGCTTGAATGGTCCCATCTAAAGCAGTGGTCGGCTCGTCAGCAATGAGCAATTCTGGTTGGCAGGCCATGGCCATGGCGATCATCACTCGCTGCCGCAATCCCCCGGACAACTGCCGGGGATAGGCGTCGTACCGTGCTTCCGGGTCTGGGATACCCACCTGTCGAAACAGTTCTTCCGTACGAGTCCGGGCCTGGTGACGATCCAGACCATGGTGGAGGCGCAGCACCTCTGCCACCTGCCGTCCCACAGAATAGACGGGATTCAAAGACGTCATAGGGTCCTGGAAAATCATGGCCATCCGGTCACCACGGAGCTTACGCCGCTGCTTCTCAGACAGTGCTGCCAGGTCCTGACCGCCAAAGTGAAGATTTCCTTCCTCCATGCAGCCGGGGGGAGGCAGCAACCCCATTACCGACAACGCCGTGACACTCTTCCCACAACCTGACTCACCCACCAGACCGACTACAGTTCCCCGAGGAACGGTAAGGTCGATCCCATCCACAGCAACGACCTTTTCCTCAGAACCCGAAAACGTCACCCGCAACCCGGTGATTACCAAGGTATTCTCCGCCATAGCTCCTCCTTCTCTTCCGTGATATACAATATGAGATTAGTTTAGCACAGCCCTCTCTCTGGAGCAACTCTTTTCCGTAAAGCGCTGCCATGCCTGTTTTCTCCTCAGACACTTGGCCCCGTTACCGTGTTCATCCGTTCTCTGCGCCAAAAAGGGCACAAAAAAACCACACCCTCGTGTGGTCTTTTGCTGTGCAGCATTCCTAAGCACAAGCTGGAATGTGTGAACAGTTTAGATTCAGGATGAATGTCGCATAAACAGAGTACACTAAACGCCTGCGGAAATAACGCCTACATCAAGTAGCAACAAAATTTTTCACAAAACATTGTATCAATTGAAGAATGCTGGATATAAAACCGTAACCAAAAAGAAATCCAGTAAAAAGTCTTTTAATATTTGTGGAAATATAACTTGTTTTGTATTGCACTACCCCATCTATTATCATAGGAAGTAAAAAAACTATGCACACCGGAAAAAGTGGAGCAAAAAATAATATACCTATGATAGCGACTAATTCACCGAGTA
>JAHHRP010000089.1 GCA_020025735.1 Evtepia sp. | reverse complement strand
CAACTGGACCTGCCCCGACTTCTCCAATTTATTGACCATGTGGATCTCCTGTACTTTCTGTGTGACCAACCTTGCGTTTCCCATGAAAAAAGATCCCTTCTTTCGTAAAGTATATTGCTATTATAGTACAGTTAGGCAGGAAAAGTCCAGGTCTTTCTTCTTCTGGAGCAACGCTGTCTTTGTCTGCTCCCCCTTTTCCGTCTACTTGCCAATCCCCCTCGCAAGATCAGAATTTCCTGCCTCGGAGGAATAGTTCTGCCTTTTAGGGGCAGACTAAGGCAACCAAGTACAGAAGGGAGAGGATGATCCTTTGGACACCAAAAAGTTAGGACGGCAAACCGTCTGCTTCTCTGATCCTCCCGCCATTGTTGGCTTTGGCAGCGCCGTAGGCAACAAGGAGCGACAAGGGCCTTTGGGACAGTGCTTTGACTTTGCCAGCACCGATGATACCTTTTCACAGATAAGCTGGGAGAAAGCAGAGACGGAAATGCAAAAACAGGCTCTCTCCTTTGCCCTGAACCGGGCAGGAATCACCGCCGATCAGTTGGACTATGTCTTTGCAGGAGACTTACTCAACCAATGTATCGCCACCTCCTACTCCCTCCGAGCACAAAATGCCCCCTTTTTTGGTCTCTATGGAGCCTGCTCCACCATGGCCGAGGGGCTTTCGCTGGGGGCGATGCTGGTCGATGGCGGTTTTGCCGCTTATGTCGCCGCACTCACTTCCTCCCACTTCTGCTCTGCCGAGCGCCAGTACCGCGCTCCCCTAGAGTATGGAGGCCAGAAATCGCCTACCGCCCAGTGGACCACGACCGGTGCAGGAGCAGTTATCCTTTCCCGCCGCGGAAAAGGACCCTTTGTAACCCATGTAACCACAGGGAAAGTAGTTGACAAGGGGATCTGCGATGTCAGCAATATGGGCGCTGCGATGGCTCCTGCTGCCTACTCTACACTCCAGGCCCATTTTGAAGAGACTGGACGAGGACCGGAATTTTACGACCTCATCATTACCGGAGACTTGGGCAGCCTAGGCAAAGAGATTGTCATGGATTTCTTCCGCCAGGATCATATTGATTTAACGGGCCACTATGAGGATTGCGGGGTACTCCTGTTCGACTCTCAAAAACAGGATGTCCATGCTGGCGCTTCTGGCTGCGGATGCAGTGCCGTTGTCCTGGCTGGCCACCTGCTGCGACAAATGGGACAAGGAACCTATCGAAACCTGCTCTTTTGCGGCACTGGTGCCCTCCACTCTCCTACCTCTACCATGCAGGGAGAGAGCATCCCCGGCATTTGTCACGCCGTAGCAATCGCCGCGGAGAAAGGAGAAAACGTATGAGTAGTCCTGGCACTTATCTGGCTGCCTTCCTCTGCGGCGGCCTGCTATGTCTGGTGGGGCAAATCCTCATCGACAAGACCAGTCTTACCCCTGCCCGTATTCTGGTTCTTTATGTGGTCGTTGGAGTCATCCTCGGAGCAACCGGCCTATACCAGCATCTGGTGGACCTGTGTGGGGCAGGTGCCACAGTCCCTCTAACTGGCTTCGGCTGGAACCTGTCCAAAGGCGTGCAGGAAGCAGTCGCCCAGCGGGGCTTCCTGGGCGTTCTTACTGGCGGCGTTACCGCTACTGCCGGAGGCATCACTGCCGCTGTGTTCTTTGGTTATCTGGCTGCGATCCTCTTCCGAGCCAAGCCCAAAAAATGATCCCCGTTGCCTTTTCCTCCTGCGACTGCTATAATGACTTCAGAAAGCCCCGTGCCCATCCGGCATGGTGAAAGGAGGGAGCCGACCATGGTGACGTGGGAGGAATTGGAAGGCCAGTGTCAGCAGTGCAAAAACTGTCCCCTGGCAGAGACCCGTACCCATGTGGTTTTTGGAGTAGGCAGCCGTCAGGCGGATGTCCTGTTCATCGGGGAAGGCCCTGGAGAACAGGAAGATCTACAGGGAGAACCCTTTGTAGGCCCAGCAGGAAAGCTGCTGGATCTGATGCTGTCGGTGATCGACTTGGATCGCTCCAACGTCTACATCGCCAACATCGTCAAGTGCCGTCCTCCCCGGAACCGAGACCCACTACACACAGAGCAGGATGCCTGTATCGGCTATCTCCGCGCCCAAACTGCACTGCTGCGGCCAAAAATTATTGTCTGCTTAGGACGTATCGCCGCCATGAGAATCATTGACAAGGACTTCCGCATTACCCGTCAGCACGGGCAGTGGTTTGACCGTGCTGGAGTACAGATCACCGCCATCTATCATCCCTCCGCCCTTCTCCGTGACCCAGAAAAAAGACCGGAAACCTTTGTGGATTTGAAAGGACTCCAGGAAAAAATACGACAACTCTGCCCAGACACTTTCCTTCCGCATCCCTGGTGATCCTTTCTCCACCCGTTCTTTTGACATCATCTCTTCCACTTTGTTGTCCAAACCTGGCAGAACACACGAAAATCAAAAACCTTCGTATCAGTCCAGTCGCTGATACGAAGGTTTTTTTCTGTCAATTCCAAACCCTTACCCTGTTTTAAAAGGGCAGATTCATCCCGCCAGTAAGCTTGCCCATGCTGGTACTCATGTCTTCCATGGCGGCACGGACCGCTTCGTTGACTGCAGCGATCACCATATCCTGAAGCATCTCCACATCTTCCGGGTCCACTGCTTCCGGGTCGATGGTCAGCGCCTTCAAGGTGTGTTTGCCGTCCACCGTAGCAGAGACCACCCCTCCGCCAGCGGTGGCAGTATACTCCTTCTCTTGAAGTTCTGCCTGCGTGCGTTCCATGTCTGCCTGCATCTTCTGGGCCTGCTTAATCATATCCATGTTCAGTCCGGGCATCCCCATGCCCTTGCTCCCCTTGCGTCCCATGGGGGGGCGTCCATATCCTTTTGCCATATCACGTTGCTCCTTTGCTCCGATTATTTTACGGTAAAATTGCCAAACTGCTGGCCCAAAGCCAACAAATCATCAAACTTGTCTGCCGTCCCAGCCTCCTGTGCAGGCGAGGGCGATTGGGGCTGGCCCACTTGGAAAACGATCCGGCGGGGGCTGCCGATGTATGCCTCGGCCGCTTTGGCCAGCAAAGCAGGGGTCTGCCCCCGTTTGAGCACCTCACGAGTCATTTCCGAATCCGTCCAGATGGTAAGGGTATGTTCCTCAAACGTTCCTGTGACCGCCTGGGGCTTGCGTAGGAAAGACTGCACCATAGGAGGCATATCCTTCAAACTGGCCAAAAAGCCAGCCCAGTCTCCACTGCCTGCCGCCCCCCCCTGAGAAGGTGCCTGCTGTGGAGGCTCTTGCTCAGGAACAGACGGATGGGGGGAGATGGAGGGAGGTTCTTCTGCCCAAGGAGGTGCCCCCTCTGCCCCCTCTGCCTCCTCGTCATGAAAGACAAATGGCTCCTCTTCCTCCTCATTTGGGTCTTCCCAAGGGGGACGGTCTTCTGCCCGGGTCGGCTCCGGCGCTGGCTGGCTCTGAGGCTCCGGCACTGAGCTGGTCGGCTCTGCTGGCAGAGACGCTGCCTGGGGGCCAGGCAATAAGCCATGGGACAACTGCTCTTCCAAACGGCTGATCCGGGCAGACAGTCCCTCCGGGGTATCTGACAGCCGCCGATCACACAGACGGATCAGGCACAGTTCTGCATCCAGACGCCGACTGCTGCTGCGATAGAGTTCTGCCTGGACGGTTTGCAAAATGGTCATCATCTGCACCAGCTCCCCTGCGGTGAAGGCCTCCTCCAAGGCGTGCAAGGTACTCTCCTCATATCCCCCTGTGAGTAAGCCCTGACCGCCCTCAGGCGCAGTCTTCCAGATGAGCAAATCCCGAACAAACCCAGCCAATTCTCCCAGCAAGGCCCCCATGTCTTTTCCATCCCGATAGAGGCTGTCCAACTGGGTCAGTGCCCCAGAGGTATCCTCTCGCGCAACACAATCCAGCAACGCAGCCGTACGGCGGCTGCCCGCCAGGCCCAACACCTCCAGAACAGCCCCCTCATCCAACGTTCCCTGAATTCCACCACACTGATCCAACAAAGACAGACCATCCCGTAGACCGCCATCCGCCAGACGAGCCAGCAGTGACGCAGCATCAGGCGTAAGAGGAATTCCCTCCTGCTGTGCTACATAAGACAGCCGCCCGGTCAGCGCTTGGGGAGAGATCCGCTTGAACGCAAACTGCTGACAGCGAGACTTTATGGTTGCTGGGACTTTATGCAGTTCCGTCGTGGCCAAAATAAACATCAAATGTGCCGGCGGCTCCTCCAAAATCTTCAACAGGGCGTTAAACGCCGGAGTGGAGAGCATGTGAACCTCATCCACAATATACACCCGCTTGGTCACAGAAGCTGGCGTATAAGCTGCTTCGTCCCGAAGCGCCCGGATCTGGTCCACCCCGTTGTTGGATGCCGCATCCAGTTCCAGCACATCCAAAATGGAACCATTCTCAATGCCAAGGCAGGCTGGACAAGCGTTGCATGGGTTGCCGTCCACAGGATGCTGGCAGTTCACTGCCCGAGCCAAAATCTTGGCACATGTGGTCTTACCTGTGCCACGGGTTCCCGTAAAAAGATAGGCGTGAGATAACCGTCCCGCAGCCACCTGCCGCTTCAACGTCTCCGTGATATGCGGCTGACCCACCACCTCATCAAAGGTGCGGGGACGCCATTTTCGATACAAAGCCTGGTACACCATTCTTCCCCTCCCTTGCAGAAAAAACGAGCCTGCCACCACCTTCGGGATCCGGCAGGACCGCACACCGGCCTTTGAAGAACCTCTCATTCCTGTCTCACCAGCAGCCAGCTCAAAATCGGCAAGCCCACGGCACACGGAGCGTTCTGCTTAGTGCTGCTCGGTTCCCCGCCTGACACGGTTCACAGTGCCCCGTTGCGCGGGACCGATTTATCATCACCGCTTACTGGCAACTAACAAAACAAGAGGCCTCCGGGGGTCCGGGATTCATCCCTGCTACAGCGGATTGCAGGTATAGGGCACCGCTATCTCCCCGACTAGTGCGGCCATGCCCGACACCGAGATGGTATCTGGCAGACTCTTGTGCTATATCATACAACATTTTCTCTCAATAATCAAGAAGCTCCTCTGAAAAATCTTTCCCCCTTCCGCTCCAGTTTTTCAGAAAAGCCCACAGAATCAACTTTGCGCCAGCAGAGCAACCCCAAAAACGGCCCCCTCGCACTTCTTTCTACTGAAAGAAACGCAAGGGGGCCAAACAATCTCAGCGTGTGCTCTTGTCATAAGGGATTCCCTCTGCCTTGGGGGCACGGGAATTCTTTGAGGTAAAGGCCAGCACAATGAGGGTAATCAAATAGGGCAGCATCCGGTAGAAATGGGAACTGATCCCCAGATTGGCCAACAGGAAAACCCCGTCACCGTTGATGTCGATGCTGGCATAAC
Organism: Evtepia sp.; assembly: GCA_020025735.1. Taxonomy (GTDB): domain Bacteria; phylum Bacillota; class Clostridia; order Oscillospirales; family Oscillospiraceae; genus Evtepia. The sequence goes on along the minus strand of JAHHRP010000089.1, from coordinate 2,154 downwards.
TGGCAGCAATACACTTGAACAGGCCAAAGAGAAGAGAAGCCCCCGCAATGTTCAACGGTTTCCAGTTGCCAAAAATCATCACGGCCAAGGCCAGGAAGCCAAAACCCGCCACGTCACCATTGGACGTACAGTTGGCCGTGGTCAAGGCATAGACAAAGCCCCCCATCCCCGCCAGAGCACCGGAAATGGTGGTACCAGCGTAGCGCATTTTGTAGACGTTGATTCCCAAAGAGTCCGCCGCCTGGGGATTCTCACCACAGGAACGCAGCCGCAGGCCAAAGCGAGTCTTGTAAAGCAAAATTGCCAAAACCACGAACAGAAGAATACAAAGATAGGTTGCCAAATAGACCCGATTGAGGAAAATCTCACCCAGTGGGTTCATTTCCTCCATACGACCATAGCCAAACATGGTCTTTTTCATCATAAACCAGCTGGCAGCATCTCCTTCAGCAAGCTGAAGGGTGTTCTGGTTGGCAATGATGCGAATGAAGAAAAGAACTAGTGCTGGAGCCATCAGGTTCAGGGCGGTACCACCAATGGTCTGGTCTGCCCGCAGATTGATGGAGGCAAAGGAGAGCAGCAGAGAAAACACTGCGCCCAACAATGCCGCCACCAACATGGCCAGGATCTCCAATCCCTGAAGTGTAGCCCAATCTCCCGCCGCCTTGGCAGCGGTAAAAAACTCCGAGCCCTGCATGGTTCGCACAAAGAGGACGCCAATAAACGCCCCAAAAATCATGATGCCTTCCAGGGCCAGGTTGATGATACCGCTGCGTTCCGCAAAAACACCAGCCAAAGCCACGATCATCAGGGGCACCGCATAGATGAGAGTCTGTTGAATGAGAAATGTCATGCGTCCTCGCCTCCTTTCTCGTGCTCAGAGGCTGTGGGAGACGCCTGTCCCCCCTCCGCCGGGCCTGGGTCTGGAACTGCTGCTTGACGATCCTTACGCTTTTTCCGGCTGCTGATGAACATTTTAATCACCAGAGAGAAGGCACTCAGATAGACAATGGTAGCAATGATGACATCAGTAATGTACTCGTTATATGCCGTCAGGTTGGTTAGCTGCAGTCCGGCAATGTCCAGCATGGACATAAAGCAGCCAGTGAAAATCACCCCAAGGGGATGGTTCACGGCCAACAGGGCCACCGGAATGCCGTTAAAGCCTGTGCTGGGCAGCGACTGATAGGTAGACCAATAGAATTCCGTGTTCCCTGACAGATAGTACAATGCGGCACCTGCCCCGGCCAAGGCCCCAGCAATGGCCATAGACAGCACGATATTCCGCTTATCCTGAATCCCTGCATACCGGGCTGCATGGCGGTTTGCCCCACAAGCCTTGAGCTGATAACCCAATGTAGTCTTGCTCATCATAATATACATGAGAATCGCAATGACGATCGCAATGACAATGCCCATGTTCACCTGGGAGTTGGGGAAGATCTGATCCAATCCCATCTTCGGCGTGGCCACACCGTTGAACGTCGTTTTATAAATGTAGCCCGACTTGGTGTTTTCTACCACGTTTTTAAAGTTGCTGATATCAAACATCCAAGTGACCAGGTTGGCTGCCAGCCAGTTGGTCATGATGCAGGCCAGAACCTCATTGATGTTCAAAAACGCCTTGAGCAGACCAGGGATTGCCCCCCACGCTGCGCCAGCCAGACAGCCACCCACAAAGGCGATCACCCAGACAAGGCCAGCTGGCACTGTCTCCGTAGGAATCCCCAAAGCCAGCATCAGGGTCACCATAGTACTCATAAGGTACTGCCCTGGTGCGCCGATATTGAACAGTCCTGTTTTGAATGCCACCGCCACGGACAGACCCGTGAGGATCAGAGGCGTAGCCCGGAAGAGCATGTTGCCCAGACTTGTCGGGTTACAGCCAAACGTGAGCGCTCCCGCAGCATCTCGTCCCGTGCTGAAAATCCCGCCAAAGATCAGGCGGATGCCGTCCCAAGCACTGGACAAGGTCAGATTGTCACTGCTCATGCCAACGATCACGATGATAACGCAGCCCACCACCAGACCGATGATGATAGAAAGGATAGAGGCCAGGATGGACCGAACTGCCTCCTTCTGCATCCATGTGCTGATGCGTGCTTTCATTCTGCCTCGCCCCCTTTCTCTCCTCGCTTGGCGCCAACCATATAT
>JAHHRP010000088.1 GCA_020025735.1 Evtepia sp. | reverse complement strand
CTTCTACGCCGTTATTATATCATAAGAAATGCGGGGGCACATGCCATGTATTGATTATTTTTATTGGTTTTTTTAGTTAATCAGAACTACAAAAATGGGAGAGGAAGAGAAAGTGACAGGTAAAACCCACAAAAAAGTGAAGGAAAAACTGCACAATACACACAAAAACAGCAGAAATCTGTGGAAAGGTGCGGGGCCTGTTGTGGGAGAGCTTCCGTGGAAACTGCCATGGCAGAGGGGAGGGAGAGAAGGAAAATTGTGAAAAAGTGAAAACAAACCCTTGACGAACCCCAGTTCTTCCTGTAAGATAAAACAAGCAAAGGGAGGAACAACGGGGGATTGCGCTCTGGCAGGCGGCAAGGCATGGCCCCCGGTTTCTTTATGAAGGAAAACCCCCATTTTTTGGGTGGTTAGTACACCTGATAATCATACGACCCCATTTGGGGCAGTATTAAAGTACTATAATTATGTAAGTTAAGGAGTTGCACAAACATGGAAGTTAAGACTGTTGGCGTGTACGGCGCAGGTTTGATGGGCAGAGGCATCGCGCAGGTGGCTCTGGAGGGCGGCTATGATGTGGTCCTCTATAACCACCGCACCCCCACCCTGGAGAAGGGTGTGGCTGGCATCAAGAAGAACTTTGAGAAAAAGATTGCCAAGGGGAAGATTACCCAGGAGCAGGCTGATGCCTGGCTGGGCCGCCTGAAGGCCACCATCGAACTGGACGACCTGAAGGACGTGGACATCGTCTTTGAGGCCATGGTAGAGAATATGGAGCTAAAGAAGGACGCCTTTGCTAAGATGGCACCTGTCATCAAGCCCGAGGCGATTTTCGTCTCCAACACCTCCTCCTTGAGCATCACCGAGTTGGCAGCGGCTTCCCAGCGCCCAGAGAAGTTTTTGGGAATGCACTTCTTCAGCCCCGTGCCAGCCATGAAGCTGGTGGAGATCATCAATGCCTATGACACCTCCGAGGATACCATTGAAACCGGTAAGGTCGTGGCGAAGGCCTTTGGCAAAGAATTTGTTACCGTCACTGACGTGCCTATGTTCATTGCCAACCGCGTCATGTGCCCCATGATGAACGAGGCTGCCATTCTGGCTGGAGAGAACGTGTGCTCCTATGAGGATGTGGACAAGGCCTGCGAGCTGGGTTACAACCTGCCCATGGGTCCTCTGAAGCTGGCGGATGCCATCGGCATTGACGTGATGATCGAGGTCATGGAGTCCCTGTATCGGGAGACTGCTGACTCCAAGTATCGTCCTGCCCACCTGTACAAGGTCCTTTATCGTGCTGGCCGTCTGGGTCGGAAAACCGGCAAGGGTTTTTACGACTACACAAAGTAATCCTCCGGGAAAAACCTGGTTTCTGCCGCCGCCCTGATTTCAGGGCGGCGGTGCTGTTTTGTCAGGAAAAGACATAGATTTTGTGCGGGGATTTGTGGAAAATTTCACCTGCCTGCCCACTTGACAAAGGCAAAAGCATCGGCTATTCTGTAAATAGCAAAAATGAATACCGTCGTGCAATGAAGGGAATATGCCTTTTCAAGGTCCAGTGCAGAGAGCGGTCGTTTGGTGCAAGACCGTATGGAGCGAGTTGGCGTCTCACCCCGGAGTGCGAGCTATTTGAGTGGGCGTTGTTGGACGTCAATAAGAGTGGTACCGCGGAGAAAGAAGATCTTCGTCTCTTTGTAGAAAAAAGAGGCGGAGTTTTTTTATTCCCTCCGCCTGACATGGAAAGGATCGTGTGTTCCCATGAAACATTTTGAAAAGTACCGCCCCGGATATTACCTGCCCCCAGAGACCTGCATGGACTGGACCAAAAAGGATCGCCTGACCAAGGCGCCTGCCTGGTGCAGCGTGGATCTGCGGGATGGCAACCAAGCCCTCATCACGCCCATGAATCTGGAGGAAAAACTGGCCTTTTACCGCTTCCTGCTGGAGGTTGGATTTAAAGAGATTGAGGTCGGCTTCCCTGCTGCTTCGGAGACAGAGTACGAATTCCTGCGTACCATCATTGAGGAGCAAATGATTCCAGAGGATGTGTCTATCCAAGTGCTTACCCAGTCTCGCCCTCACATCATTGAAAAGACCTTTGCCGCCGTGAAAGGAGCAAAGAATGTGGTGGTTCACCTGTATAACTCCACCTCTTTTGCCCAGCGGCAGCAGGTTTTCCGCATGCGTGAGGATGAAATCGTGGATATTGCAGTCGCTGGGGCCAGGCTGTTTGACGAATACGCGAACAAGATGCCTGAGACCAACTTCTGCTTTGAGTATTCCCCGGAGAGTTTTACCGGCACTGAGATGGAATTTGCCCTGCGGATCTGCAACGCAGTGATTGATGTCTGGCAGCCCCGGCCAGAACGGAAGGTCATCATCAACTTGCCCTCTACTGTGGAAATGTCCATGCCCCACGTTTATGCCCAGCAGATTGAGTACATGAGCAAGCATCTGCACCATCGGGAGAACGTGATCCTCTCCATCCATCCTCACAATGACCGTGGCACCGCTGTGGCCGCCGGAGAACTGGCGCTGCTGGCTGGCGGCGACCGGATTGAGGGTACCCTTTTTGGAAACGGGGAGCGGACGGGCAATGTGGACATCATCACCATGGCCATGAACTTGTTCACCCATGGTGTAGATCCAGAACTGGATCTTTCTGATATGCCAAAAATCGTCCAGTTTTATGAGGAGCTTACCGGGATGACGGTGGGCTACCGGCAGCCCTATTCTGGACACTTGGTCTTTGCGGCCTTTTCTGGTTCCCACCAGGATGCCATCTCCAAGGGGATGAAGTTCCGGGAAGAGGGGGAGGAGGCGTTCTGGACGGTGCCCTATCTCCCTCTGGACCCTCACGACGTGAATCGAGAGTATGAGACGGATGTGATCCGCATCAACAGTCAGTCTGGCAAGGGCGGCATCTCTTACATTCTGGAGCACAACTTTGGCTATGATCTGCCCAAGGAAATGGCGACTGAGGTGGGCTATTTTATCAAAGGAATCTCGGACCAGGCCCACAAGGAACTCACGCCCCACGAGATTTTGATCGCCTTCCAGCACGAGTATCAGAACAAAGATTTGCCGATCGCAGTGCAAGAGATCTCTTGGGTCCGAGAACGCGGTGAGACAGTGGCCGATGTGACATTGGCGATCCAAAATGAGATTATGTATCTCAGTGCCCGGGGCAATGGCCCGCTGGATGCGGTGAGCAATGTGCTGAAGATTGCCAATCCCAGCATCAAATACCAGTTCGTGGACTATGAAGAACACGCGCTGGAAACGGATTCAGACTCTTTGGCCTCAGCCTATGTTGTCATCGCCGATGAAGAAGGAAATCACTTCTGGGGTGTTGGCGTGGACAGCGATATTACAATGGCTTCGGTTTATGCCCTGGTAACGGCTGTGAACCGGGAAAACAAGGTCAAGCAGTTCTTTCCGACCAGCAGCAACGGCTGAAGATCAGACGGCGATCTGATCGGATACCCTTATCTTAAAAGAGGAGGTTTTTCCTATGGGAATGACAATGACACAAAAAATCCTCGCTGCCCACGCTGGCCTGCCGGAAGTGAAGGCCGGCCAGCTCATCCGGGCCAAACTGGACATGGTTCTGGGCAACGACATTACATCCCCCGTGGCCATCCGGGAGTTTGAAAAGGAAGGCTTCACTGGGGTTTTTGATAAAAGTAAAATTTCCATGGTCATGGACCATTTTACCCCCAACAAGGACATCAAAGCTGCTGAACAGTGTCTCCAATGTCGCACCTTTGCCCAACGATTTGAGATCGACAACTTCTACGATGTAGGGCAGATGGGCGTGGAGCACGCACTGTTGCCGGAGAAGGGACTGGTAGCAGCGGGAGAATGCATCATCGGTGCCGACTCCCATACCTGTACCTATGGTGCCTTGGGCGCCTTTTCTACTGGGGTTGGCTCCACGGATATGGCTGCGGGCATGGCGACGGGTGAGACTTGGTTCAAGGTGCCTGAGGCCATTCGGGTTCACCTGACGGGGAAACTCCAACCCTGGGTCAGCGGGAAGGATGTGATTCTGCATCTAATCGGTTTGATTGGTGTGGACGGTGCATTGTATCAAAGCCTGGAGTACTGTGGACAGGGGGTATCCTCTCTGACGATGGAGGATCGGCTGTGCATTGCCAATATGTCCATTGAGGCAGGGGCAAAGAACGGCATCTTCCCCGTAGACGAGATCACGCGGGCCTATTTGGATGGCCGGGTGGACCGCCCCTACACGGCTTATGAGGCAGACCCTGATGCAGAGTATGTACGGACGGTGGAGATCGACCTGTGTAAAATCGAGCCTACGGTGGCATTTCCCCATCTGCCCGAAAATGCCCACCCCATTTCTCAGGTGGACGAGATCAAAATCGACCAGGTGGTGATTGGCTCCTGTACCAATGGGCGGCTGGAGGATATGGCTGTGGCGGCGAAGATCCTTCAGGGCAGGAAGGTGGCTGACCATGTGCGGTGTATTGTCATGCCCGCCACGCAGCACATTTTTAAGCAGTGCATCGAACTGGGGTATATGAGTACCTTCATTGATGCAGGCTGTGCGGTTTCTACCCCCACCTGCGGCCCATGCCTGGGAGGACACATGGGTGTCATGGCCGACGGGGAAAAGTGTGTTGCTACCACCAATCGGAACTTCGTAGGCCGGATGGGTGGTATTACCTCTGAAATCTATCTGGCCAGCCCTGCTGTGGCTGCGGCTTCTGCCGTAGCTGGCGTAATCGCTGACCCGAGAAAGGTGTGAGTAACATGAATGCAAAAGGATTTGTACATAAATATGGAGACAATGTGGACACCGATGTGATTATCCCTGCCCGGTATCTGAACATTGCGGACAAGAAAGAACTGGCTGCACACTGCATGGAGGATATTGACAAAAACTTTGTGAACGTGGTCAAAAGCGGCGATGTGATGGTGGGGGGATTCAACTTTGGGTGCGGCTCCTCCCGGGAACATGCGCCCATGGTCATTAAGGAGTCTGGAATTTCCTGTGTCATTGCCAAGACCTTCGCCCGGATCTTCTATCGCAACGCCATCAACATTGGCCTTGCGATTCTGGAGTGTCCTGAGGCCAGTGAAAAGATCGAAAATGGGGATGAGGTCACGGTGGACTTTGACACCGGACTCATCACAAACGGCACCAAGGGGGAGACCTATCAGGCCAATCCCTTCCCGGAATTCATCAAGGAGATCATTCAGGCTGGCGGTCTCATGGCCGACATCAAAAAGAGACAGGAGGCATAAGGCGATATGGAGTATCAACTTGCAGTGATTCCTGGGGACGGCATTGGCCCTGACGTAGTCGAACAGACCCTGCTGGTGCTGGATAAAGTAGGGGAAAAGTTTGGCCATCGGTTCCAATATCAAAAAGTTCTGGCTGGTGGCTGTGCCATTGATGCCACTGGCAGCTGTCTGCCCCAGGAGACGATTGCAGTGTGCAAGGCTGCGGATGCTGTCCTGTTGGGGGCTGTGGGTGGCTGGAAGTGGGACAATCTTCCGGGAGACCAGCGGCCCGAGCGGGCGCTGTTGGGTCTGCGGAAAGCATTGGGACTGTTTGCCAATCTTCGGCCTGCGCTTCTGTTTGAGCAGCTGGCAGAGGCATCTCCTCTCAAGCCTGAGATTTTGGCTGGGGGGCTGGACATTGTAGTGGTCCGGGAACTGACAGGAGGCATCTATTTTGGAGAAAAAGGGGTGAAGGACACTGACTTGGGTCCTGCGGCCTATGATATAGAGCAGTACGCCGAGGAGGAGGTCCGCCGCATTGCAAAGGTGGCCTTTGATATGGCTATGAAGCGGAATCGGCATGTGACCAGTGTGGATAAGGCCAATGTCTTGGAATCTTCTCGCCTGTGGCGGCGGGTGGTGGCCGAGGTAGGAAAGGATTACCCAGAGGTCACGCTGGACAATCTCTATGTGGATAACGCTGCCATGCAGTTGGTGCGGAATCCCCGGCAGTTTGATGTGATTGTGACCAGCAATATTTTTGGGGACATCCTTTCTGATGAGGCCAGCCAGATCACAGGCTCGATTGGGATGCTGCCTTCGGCTTCTCTGGCCCAAGGAAATTTTGGGATGTATGAACCAGTCCATGGTTCTGCACCGGATATCGCGGGACAGGACAAGGCCAATCCCATGGCTACGATTCTCTCAGCGGCAATGATGCTCCGTTATACGTTTGGTCTGGGTGAAGAAGCTGACGCAGTGGAGAACGCGGTCAAGGCGGTTTTAGACAAGGGATATCGTACCCCTGATCTCTTTGCTGGAGAGGGGATTTTGGTGGGGACCGCGGAGATGGGGCGCCGGATTGCAGGGGAACTCTAAGACGCTGGCAGGAAGGCTATGGATGTCTCTTAATGCGAGAAGAGCGTTGCAGCAAATAGCAAAGAGCTGCTGGAACTTTTCAGAGGAAAGTTCCAGCAGCTTTTTTGAATATTACATCTGCCCTTAACAAAATGGGACCCATCAAGCAAAGCCTTTAAAAGTTAAACTGTGAGGACAAGCAGAGCGGTCGAACAGCATGATGGTTCTCATTCGAGCAGCGGTCCTTTCCCGCCCTCAGAAAACTGAATTTCGATTGCGCCGCCGATTGTATCCAAAGCCAGCACGTTCTTTAAGAGCGTTTTATCCTTGGTTGTTACATGGATTGTAATTCGGTTGCGGATTGTATTGATGGAGGAAGCCACGACAAAAGGGAACTCCTTCTCAATCATTCCTTCCGAAATTTTTTTCTGCAATTCTGTCAGATACCGAAAGGAATAGGTGCCTGTCTGGAAGGAAACCAGGTCCTCTTTGATGCCCAATTCCTTGCAGGCAGTCGAGCGATTTTGGGGGGTGTCCTCCATCAAAATAACCACAAGCTGCCCCTTTGAATCGGCATAGGAACCGCAGAAAATGTCTGCCATTTTTGGGGAAAATTCATGAGTGTGATTCTCATGGTAAACACCACCCTCATCAGCGGGACGGTCTTCTGCATCGGACGGTTCTGGATCTTTATTTGCATCGGTGGTCTGCTCTGCTGGAAGGTTTGTTTCTTGTTCCACTTCGCTACCGTTGATATCATGCTGCTTAATGCCAGGTTCCTTCTGTATATAGACGTTATTCTGTGTCAGATATGCGCCGATTATCACCAAACACAGGCAAGCAGCCATTGCACCCCATTTTAACCAAGGAGATTTTTTTGTATGGGAATCTGCATTGAGGGCTTCCGCTGCGTACTGTTCATCAACCTCTCCAAGCAGAGTGAACAGATCTTCTTTCTTCATAGGTCATACCCCTCTTCTTTCAAATGCTGTTTTAATTTTTTACGCACTCTGCTAAGTGTCACCGATACATTGCCGCTGGTCATTCCACACTTCTTTCCAATTTCAGAGAGGGGCATTACATACCAATATCTGAGGAGAAATATATCGCGGTTCTTTTTTGATATCGTAGAAAGAAACGCATTTATGGCGTGAATCAATTCATGCCTGATGACTTCATCCTCTACACAATCTGTATCAGATACACATTCTGCCAATTCACCCAACACCAAATTGATTTCACCGTTTCCCCTCTTCTCCGCGTGACGAAAACGAAAACGGTCAAATGCTACATTGCGCGTAATTTTCCCCAAATAAGTAGATAAAACAGAGGGGCGATGAGGGGGAAGGGAATTCCATGTATTCAGGTA
>JAHHRP010000087.1 GCA_020025735.1 Evtepia sp. | reverse complement strand
GTATACTCGTCTGTATACATAAGGGGATTTTGTCCCTTATAGTTTTTTTTCATCTTGCCCTGGGGATGATTCCGAATATATGTTTTATCTTGGAAAGATGCCTGCCCGTTGGTCGGCTGGTAAACCCCAGTGATAACGTTGAAGGCCGTTGTCTTTCCTGCCCCATTGGGACCAATCAGAGCCACAATTTCACCTTCGTTTACCTCCATAGAGAGGTTATTGACTGCTACCACGCCGCCAAACTGCATGGTGATGTTTTCTAATTGTAAGACGTGTGCACGCTGCTCACTCATGCGTCTCACCCTCCTTCCCCTGGTTGGCTTCATCCGCCACAGTGGCTTTCACCTGTTTGCGCCGGCGTAACTTTCGGATCATGCCGCTGAAGGAAATCTCTTTATCACCCATGATACCTCTGGAGAAGAAGAGAACAATAATCATGATGACAACCGAAAAGACTACCTTACGGAAACCGTCCCGGAAGAAGGGAACCGACATCCCCATGAAGGAACCGCTGTCCAAAAAGCGCAGCCACCACTCAGAGCAAGCGATGTACAGGAAGGACGCAATGCAGCTGCCAGTGATAGAACCAATGCCGCCAATGACCACAATGAGTAGGAGTTCATAAGTCATCGTAGACTGGAATGGCATGGCCTGCACGGTAGTCTGGAACATAGCCAGCAATGCGCCGCCAACCCCAGCAAAGAAGCTGGAGATAATGAAAGAAAGCATTTTGTGCTTGAATAAGTTAATGCCCATGGCCTCCGCAGCAACCTCATCGTCTCGGATGGACTTGAACGCGCGGCCATAAGAGGAGTTCACCAATAGGACAATGATTAGGATACTCAGTGTGGCAATGAAGAAGGGGAAAATGGTGTCCAGTTGGAAAATGGTTCCCCCGACCTGAATCTTAATATCATGGAAATTGGTATACTTCCGCAACAAATTTGAGCCATTGGTAATTCTACCCAGGCCATTCCACTGGAAGATGGCTCGGATGATTTCCGCAAAACCCAGCGTTGCAATGGCCAAATAATCACTCTTGAGACGCAGGACAGGAATCCCGATCAGTGCTGCAAAGATGGCTGCGACCAAACCAGCAATGATGATGCAAATGATCGCGCCCAAGAAGTTTCCAGCATTTTCACCCAGAAGATTGCCAAGAGACTCTGGAATGGAGAAATTAATCAGTCCACCATCAAAATACTGATAGACTGAGTGATGCTGCTCAGCAGGGATGGAAAAAATCGCATAAGCATACGCGCCAATGAGCATGAAACCAGCCTGGCCTAGAGAGAACAGTCCCGTAAAACCATTGAGCAAGTTCATGGACACGCACACCAAGGCATAAATAGCCCCTTTCTTCAAAACCGTGATGAGCATGATGGTTGTAGAGTTGGTAGGCAGTGCGTTATCCAACATGAACAAGAATACGTACAGTGCCACCAGAAGTAAAACGGCGATGAGGCTGCCCAGCTTCTTCTCGGGCGCCGCCGCGGGTCTTAATTTTTTTCCCATAGCAGTCACCTCACACCTTATCCGTGGACTTCTCACCGAAGATACCGGTGGGTTTGACCAACAAAATGACAATCAGAAGGACAAAGGTGAAGGCATCAGAAAACTCTGTCCAACCCAATCCTTTGATAATATTTTCACAAATACCGATGATAAAGGCACCAATCACCGCGCCAGGCACGGAACCAATTCCGCCAAACACCGCAGCAACGAATGCCTTCAGACCTGGCATGGCACCAGACGTGGGGATGACGGAGTTGTAGTTGGTAAAGTACAGCATAGAACCCACAGCAGCCAAGAAACAGCCAATGGCAAAGGTCATGCTGATAACATTGTTAATTTTAATGCCCATCAACTCACTGGTTTCAAAGTCACGAGACACTGCACGCATGGCCATGCCAACCTTGGTCTTTTTGATCATCGTCACAAGCACAATCACCAGGAAAATAGTTAGGATGGGGGTAATGACAGTAACCACTGTTGTCGTTGCTGAGCCAATCTTAATCTTCTCAGACAAAAATGGGACAGCAGGGTAAATCTGAGGAAGACCGCCAGTAAAGTATAGCGCACAATTCTGTAATAGATAGGACACACCAATCGCAGAGATCATTACTGACATACGAGGTGCGGAACGAAGCGGTTTATATGCCACCTTCTCAATCAATACACCCAGAGCCACTGTCACCACCACCACTAGGATGAGCGAAACAGGGATCGGCAAAGATGCTGTGGCATAAACCATAACTAGACCCGCCACCATGAACACATCGCCGTGAGCAAAGTTAATCAGGCGGAGGATACCATAGACCATGGTGTAGCCAATGGCAATCAGCGCATACTGGCCGCCGACAGAAATGCCGGAGAGCAGATAAGGCAGATTGGCAGACAAAAATTCAGACATTACGGTCTCTTCTCCTTCTCTCTTTATTTTGGGAGCGCATCGATCCGTTTCCCAGGAACGGAGGGAGGGTCCTGCGGAACGCATGGACACGTTCCCCAGAGGATCACAGGATCACCTGAGAGAACCTCCTCTGAATTTGTGGCGGGAGCACAGGCCGTGCCCCCGCCACAAAACAGATCAAAACAGTATTACTGAAACTGTATCAGAAAACCATACAGTATCAGACTTACTTCGCGTCCTTGATGCCTTGAACAGTAACGAACTCCCACAGGCCGGTCTCACTGTTGGACTTCTTCACAAAGGCACTGTCGCGGTTTGCATCGCCTTCCTCGTTGAAGGAAATCTCACCCGTGATGCCGGTATAGTTCACCTTGGGCAGAGCAGCCATCACATCAGCAGGATTGGTAGAACCAGCAGCTTTCAGTGCCTCCAGCGCCGTGTAGTATGCGTCATAACCCATAACAGAAACGGCAGAGATGATGTCGTTGCCTCCGTTGTTGGTCAGGTTGGTACTATCGGCCTTGATCCACTCCTTGAAGCCCTTCTCAAACTCCGCGTTTCCACCTTCGGCGTAGAAGGTAGTAACATAGACATCAACATCTGTGCCCTTGGCAGCACCCAGAATGACATTGGAATCCCAAGTGTCGGAAGCCAGCAGAGGGATATCCAACCCCTGTGCCGCAGCCTGCTTAACAATCAGCTGTGCATAGCTGATTGAGGTGGGGGCAAAGATCACGTCCGCTCCCTGATTCTTGGCGCTGGTCAGATAGGAAGTGAAGTCGGAGTTGTTGACGGGGAAAGACTCCACAACGCATTCAATGCCCATGCCCTCAGCAGCCTGCTTGAAGTAATTCATCAGGCCCTGGTCATAGTCGTTGCCCAGCTGGCCAAGGCAGTAGACCTTTTTCGCATCCAGCTCTTCCTTGGCGAAGTTTGCCAGGACGGTACCCTGGAAGGGGTCCAGGAAGCAGATCCTGAAATAGTGGTCATTGCCCTCTGTGATCTGAGGATTGGTGCAGGTCACGCCCATTGCAGGAATGCCAGCCTGACCGAACGTGTCAGAGGCAGCGATGGACACCCCAGAACCATAGGAGCCTAGGATGACAGAGACATTCTTGGAGATCAGGTTGCTGGCAGCGGAAACGGCCTTATCGTTAGAGGACTCGTTGTCCACCACTTCCAGCTTTACATTGTAAGTCTTACCACCGATGTCTACGGTAGGGGTCACGGAGTTTGCATACTGCATCCCCAGGACCTCCTGCTTACCGCCAGCGCCGTTATCGCCAGACAGAGGCTCGAACACCCCGATAACAACGGTGTCACCGGATGCCGTGGAATTGTCTCCCTGGTTTCCTTGACTGCTGGGTTCCGCAGGGGTGCCGCAGGCGCACAGTGCAAATGCCATACAGCCTGCCAGCAGAAGTGCAAGAATCTTCTTCATTGATATACCTCCTTATTCATTCGTCGATGCGTCTTTCCATGGCGGACTTATGTACGCAACTGACTTTGACATACAGTTTACTATAAATCCCTCTGTTTTGCAACTTTTTTTTGTATCTTAGCTGGCTTTTCTGCCATAAAGTGTCTCCGCAAACGCTCACTTTACCTTATCGCATCGGCATCTCTATCCAAAACGTTTCCCAGATTATGCTCTCCATACGGACAAGAAAACGGCATGACCCTTTGGCCATGCCGTTTTGGGGATGTTTGTAAAATAAATTTATCTTGCTGCGATCACTTCAATCTCCACCAGCGCATCTTTAGGAAGATGTGCTACTGCAAAGCAGGAACGTGCAGGGGCATGATCTTTAAAATATTGGGCATAAATCTCATTAAACAGCGAGAAGTCCTCAATGCTCTTAAGATAGCAAGTGGTCTTGACCACATTATTCAGTGTCAAGCCAGCCGCCTTGAGTACAGAAATAACATTCTCCAATGCCTGAACCGTTTGAGCAGCCATGGAGTGTGCCAACGCTCCAGTGTCTGGGATCAAGCCAAGTTGGCCAGAGGCAAAGACGAATCCGCCGGACTCCACTGCCTGGGAGTAGGGACCGATGGCTGCCGGTGCTTTGTCAGTGTTAATGATTTCCATTTGATACGCTTCCTTTCTGTTTGGGTTCCATCCATACTATTTTTTCCGTACCCTAGACCTAATCACGCTAACAGGGTTCGGAGGTCCTCCTCAGTTCAACATCACATTAGTTGTTATTATTTTTTAATTTTACCGTACCTTCTCTCTGAGCGCAAGTGCCATTGATGCCCCTTGCAAAACCTTGGAGAGGGAACCAAAAGCCTTCTTTCTTTCCCCAGTCCCTTTTTCCATTCTGACGAGAATTTTTCCTTTCCTCGTTCCTGCTTTCCCTTGTTTGCTGCCAAGGCTTGTGTTAGAATAAAATAAAACACTTCCTTTCCGACCGTTTTTTCTCCAAAAACAAACGGCCGTCTACAAGAGATTATAATCCAATAGCATAGGAGTGATTTTCATGCAATATACCTTCGGTCTTATTGGCTGCGGAAATATGGGAGGAGCCATCGCCCGTGCCGTCAGTCAAAAGCAAAAAGATGGCATCCTGTCCAACCGTTCCCCCGAGCGAGCCCAGCAGTTGGCACAGGAAATCGGTTTTACCGCCAGTGACAATGAAACCGTTGCCCAGAGCAGCCGCTACCTTTTCCTTGGTGTCAAGCCCCATCTCATGGGAGAGGTGCTTTCTACCATCCAGCCGATCCTGGCCCGCCGATCCCAGGCCCCTATTTTGGTCTCTATGGCTGCTGGGCTGACCATCGCTCAGATTCAACAAATGGCCGGGCAGCCATATCCTGTCATCCGCATCATGCCCAACACCCCTGTTGCCGTAGGACAAGGCGTAGTGCTATACGAGTTTAGCAAAAACGTCACCGAAGAAATAGAAGCAGGTTTTTTACAGCTGATGCACAACTCCGGCCAGCTCTTCCGAATTGAGGAGTCTCTCATGGATGTGGGTGCCGCTGTCTCTGGCTGTGGCCCTGCCTATGCTTACTTGATGCTGGATGCTATGGCCGACGGCGGGGTTGCCTGTGGTCTGCCTCGGATGGACGCTGTCCGTTACGCCGCACAAACCCTGTTGGGCGCTGCCAAAATGGTTCTGGATACCGGAAAGCACCCAGACCAGCTGAAAAATGAGGTGTGCAGCCCTGGCGGAAGTACCATCCAAGGCGTACGCACCCTGGAACAGCGAGGCACACGGGCTGCATTTATGGATGCTGTGATCGCTGCCTGCGAAAAAAACGCCGCTTTGGGGAAAAAATAACCCTTCTGCAAAAAATGCGTCGTGATCAATCACGACGCATTTTTATTCTCTTCTTTTGGGATGTGGATGCTCTTCTGGCCAATGAGATGCAATCCATCTATTCCAAACAACCACAGCCAACCAGCCGCAGAACATTCCTACTGCCAATCCACCCAGCACATCCGTTGGAAAATGGACGTACAAGTACAGCCGAGAAAAGGCAATGAGAATTGCCAGAGCCAAAGCAGCCCATCTTCCCCACCATCGTCGTAGTACGAGGACCATCGCCGCAGCGAACGAGGCAGACGTGTGCCCAGAAGGAAACGACGAATCCCACGGCCGCAGCACTAGAAGCTCTACCGTCGTGTTCAGATCAAAAGGACGAGTCCGTCCAACAAGGTTTTTTAAAAATAGGTTACAGACAAGCAAACTAAATAACAGCGCCAGCAACACTTGAAGTCCAGTACTTCGCTCTCCACGATGGAAAATCAGAATGAGCATCCCTAAGACAATCCAAAAAATCCCAGCGTTTCCCAAACTGGTAATCATAGGGATCACTTTATCCAGTACACCATTATGGCAGTGGGCAGCAATCCAATCTAAAACCCCTAACTCTGCCATGGACAGTGGATTCATCCCACCGCCCCCTTCCTATTTATGCTGGCTCATTGTAGCACAGGATAAAGAGGGATGCAAGGGGGCACACTCGTTGTTCTCAAAGCTCTTGAATCTCCTTCCATAGCCGCTCTATCTGCTCCTCACAATAAGAAAAGTCCATGTGAGGATGATAAAGCTCTTCCAGCAGATCATGTCGCCTTTTTGCCTTCGCCAGATGTTCCATCCCTTCCGTCATCTGTTCTTCTGCCATTCGAGTACACTGGTCGAGAAAATGCTTGCTTTCCTGCCAGACTGAGTTCTCTACGAAACTCTGCGTATCAATCTTCTGAACGTCCAACGTACTCCTCATAGGTCCTGTCACAAAGGCCAAAGACCGCTCTGGTATCAGCAGATGTTCCAGTTGATCTGGATTCTCAGGACAAGGACAAACGATCACATCATATCCACCTGCTTGGAACGCATTTGCCAAAAACTCGATCAAGCCACCCGCCAGACCACACCCGTCTCGAATCTCATATCCTCGCTCACACAAAGCAGCCACTGTGCCTTCCAATAAAATCCGGCCTTGACAGGTCGGTCCACCTAAAAAGCGCCAAACCCTTTTGCCTGGCACAGGACAAGTGGTTTTCAGCTCTTTGGCCAGAATCTCCTTTGCCAACTGCTTCATTTCCTCCAGCGTCTCCGCTGTCTGAAGGGGTGCACATCCCCGATGATAACTGTCCACCGCACCCTTAATGCAGCGGCTGGCCTCTGGATAGCAGTTTCGATAAGCCTGTGTGGCTTCAACAATCTCTGCACGGATGGAAAAGAGTGCCTTGTGATCGTAACCCATCCCAAGATTCACATAATGACCCACAGCACCAGGATATTCAGGATCTATCCTATGCGGGGAAGTCCCATCCACCAAAGCAACGCCCTTAGCAGGCAGATAGACCCCGTCCAGAGAATCTGGGTCTCCAGAGCAACGAATGTACTCCACTGCATCCCCCACCTGCTCTGACCACTGAGCAATTCTGTGCATCAAAGTGGATTTCCCACATCCGGCCCCCCCTTTGATGACATAAAAAGCTTGCAATTGGCTCTGGTCCACCCACTGGTCATAAAGAGACGAAAATCCCTGCGCTGAATTTGCCCCCAGAAAAAACTGGACGCCATGAAAATTCTCTGCCATATCCTGTCCTCCCGGCTTCAAAATGATCTGCTCCAGCTTATGTTTTCCTTGGCATCTCTGTCACACGCTCTTTTAGACCGATCTGTTACAACCAATCCTCGACAATATCCATCAATGTACATGGTGTTACACCCCCAGCAACCAGCAACTCTGCCAGCTCCTCCACACGCTCAGGTACAACAGTGACGTCCGGTACTGCCGCCTTTTCCCCTGTTTGGACTACGGTAATGCTTACCCCATAGCTTTCACAACAGAGAGGCGGCGGGAGCGTTCGAATCAAAATCCGATACTCACAGGTCACAGGTCGGCCGATCTGGGTACACAGATCCTTCCGACCTATGTATAATTC
>JAHHRP010000086.1 GCA_020025735.1 Evtepia sp. | reverse complement strand
AACATTTATCCGATGCCCGACAAAATCCAACAGGATTCTTTGGTTGAAACATTCTCATGCCTCATGAAACCAGCCGACCCTTTCGGGCCGACTGGTAAATTCTCTCGCTAAGCAATCGCCTGAAAAAATGCGGGCTGGGCCGCCTGCTGCTGAAACAGCTGTGCAAATTGCTCTGCCTGAGAGGCTGCACGCGTCGTGGTACGGGTAGTGCCTCCAGAAACATAAACCCTGCCACACTCTGGACAGATATTGTTGTGTAGGGTCACTGACTGGCTGACCACTTCTCGACCTTCCTGCTGGGCTGCAGCCCGCTCCCGGACAACATGTTCCTGCTCATGGGCCCCGACAGCAGAGGCTGCCTGTTCAGGCGAAAGCTTCGTCGGTGTCTGATAAGAAACCCCAGGATCATCTGACTCATCTTGATACTTCCGTTCCTTGCAGGTCTGGCACACCCCCTCCTCCATCACCTCCTGGGGAGACTTGGCCTTCTCTGGACCCTCCTCCTGATCCAAGTATTGAATCCGGCTTCGCACTGCCATCTCAACGGGGTCTGCTCCCTTCCTGAGGATGGGGAAACTACTCTCCTTCTGTGACACAGCTTCGGCAACACTTCGCTGGACCGGTGCTGTCTTTGCCACTGGCTGCACTGGCGTTGTCTGCGTGTCAGACACGGGCCGCACTGCTGCCATACTTCTCGGCGCTGTCTGCCGCTGGAGATAGGGCTGGTATGAGGCCGAATAAGCACCAACAGCACCAATAGGATTGATATGGAACATCTTTCTCACCCTTTCTATCTGTGTAAAATCGCAGGGAACTTCTCCTCTGTTGTTATAGTTTACCTTATCTCTCCATATATCTCAAGAAATCTTTTCCAATCCGCGAAACTTTATACGGCATACGACAGAACATCGGTCCTTTTTCATCTCATAAAACTACCGCACTACCGCATTTTAGGGTGGATACGCCCTGCCTCTTGTGTGCATGGCATCAAATCATGCCGCCACAGTCCAGGTTGCGGACCGCCAAATATTTCTCCACCATGCGATCTGGATGATAGGAGTTTTTCGCCCGACGCAGACCTTCTAAGCCCATGTCATCTTCCCGATTAAGCCATACCACCTCTGGATAATTCTTCCGAATCCAACGTGCAAATTCCCGGTTAATGAGAGGATACGCACCCTGAATCTCTCCATAAGCCTTCTCGAAATGGATATCTACTGTCTCGCTGTTGATGAGACTACCCATCGTAAATGCCACCACGCGGCCTTCCATTCGGATCAGCAAACCAAACAGGCCCATCGGTTCATAAAACGCAAATGCTTTACGCATTGCACGTCCCTCGTTTATCCGGCTCTCAGCTTCCCTTTCCGCATCCCCGTTTTCCGTGCGATAAAGTCGGTTCCACTCCAAGTCCATCTTGGCACACTCCTCCAAGTTTTCCACCGTAATCTCCTCCACTGTCCAGTCCGAGCAAGTGTCCAAAAAACGGTTGATATGGTTGCGCTTGGCATGAAGTTTTTTCCCTTTCAAATCCGCCAGTCGATCCACATGATACAAATAATCCCATCCATCCCGATCAGGTTCCAGGTGATACTCCCCCGGCCGTATCTTTTCCAGCACCTCCTTCTGCTCTGGGGTGACGCAGAAAAAACGACAAGGTTCCCCCCGTTCCGCTGCGTCTGCCTCCAACGCGGTCAGTACAGGTTCCAAGGGGCCGCTGCCCGCTGGAAATAAGTAGCCCGGACCTCTGGCTCCATGCATACGTTCCAGCACATAGTCCCCTATGGAAGCTACTTGCTGGCGATAGGTACCACTCCACAAAAACAAAGTAGCAAAGTTGTTTTCACACCCCTGATTTCCCGATGCATGAAAACAGCGCTCTATCCACAGTTTATCACTTATTTTTGGTTGTCGAAAATCGATCATACTTTTTTCCTTCTCATACAGGTTCTAATGCGTTTTATATAGTGAGGATGTTCTTTCTTATCCCTCTTATCCCTTACGAACCCCTCGTCCCCCTACAAAAGCCCTTGTTTCTCCGCTTGGGCGAAGACCGCCAAAAACGCCGCAGCATATTTTTTAGCCTTAACCTCACCTACTCCAGAAACCGTCAAAAACTCCTCGCGATCTCTAGGGCAACGGCGGGCCATATCTGCCAGCGTAGCATTGGAGAAAATCATATACAACGGAACCCCTTCCTTCTGAGCCAAACGCAAGCGGGTAGACCGCAGCATTTCCATTATGCTCTCATCCTCTGGTGTCGCAGCAACTCCCATCCCCTTTTTCACAGGGGCCGGAAGCGTCTCACCTCGGCTGAGTCGAGCCATGGTCACACCAGCACCTCGAAAAAGGACATCTCCCGCTTTGGTCGTCAGACGCAGGGTATTGTGTTCAGGCTCAGTAACCAAATACCCCTTCTCTTCCAGTGTCTCAAAATAACAGCGCACACCAGCCTCTGAGGTCCCTCTAAGCAGGCCATAGGTGGACAAGTCATCCAGCCCCAAACTGAGTAACCGCTGGGTTCGGCTCCCCCGCAAGACCTGAGTCAACAGACTGGCACCCACAAAGTAACCCAATCTATCTCGGACCCGCCTCACGCAGGAAAGGATCATCTGCGCCTGACGGGTGATATCTGTCTCAACTACATGACTGCGGCAATTCCCACAGTGACCACAGCTGTCTGGATGCTCCTGCCCGAAGTAATCTAACAAATACCCCCGCAGGCAGCCAGTCGTCTTGCAGTAGCCCACCATATCCTCCAGCCGCTTCGTATCTTGGGCTTGGATTTGCTCCCTTTCCTCAGGACTCAGTGACTCGTTTTCTCCCGCCTGCTGAATGAAAAACTGTGCAGTAGAAACATCCCCTGCACCATAAAGGAGCAAACAGTCCGCCGGTTCAGCGTCACGGCCTGCTCGTCCTGCCTCTTGGTAGTAAGCCTCCAGGCTTTTGGGCATATTATAGTGGATCACAAAGCTTACATTCGATTTGTCGATGCCCATGCCAAAGGCATTGGTTGCCACCATTACTGGTTTACGGTCAAACTGGAAGTCCTCTTGATTTCGCTGCCGCTCCTCCTCGTCCAGCCCTGCATGGTAGCGAGTCGCAGGAATTCCTCGCCGGTTGAGAAGATCACACACTTTTTCCACCCCGGTTCTGGTTGCACAGTACACGATGCCACTCTTTCCTCGCCGCGCCTCCACCAGAGCGATGAGGAGGGGACGCTTTTTCTCCTGCCGATATACATCAAAGTAGAGGTTCGGACGGTCAAATCCCGTCACCACTTTCACTGGATCTCGAAGGGTTAGCCGTCGGAGAATATCCTCCTGCACTGCACCTGTGGCAGTGGCAGTAAACGCAGCCAGCACTGGCCGCCGGGGCAGACGCGCCACGAAGGCAGAAATTTTTAGATAACTGGGACGGAAATCCTGCCCCCACTGAGAGATGCAATGCGCCTCATCCACTGCAACCAAAGAAACTCTTTTTTCCTGCATCAGAGCCAGAAATTTCTCCTGAAACAATCGCTCGGGCGCCACATAGACCAATTTGTGCATTCCCTTGCGGATCTGGTGACAAACAGCCTGAAATTCCTTCTCCTTCATTGCGCTGTTGAGAAAAGCAGCAGGAATCCCCATTCCATTCAGCGCCGTCACTTGATCTTTCATCAGGGAAATAAGGGGCGAGATGACCAGTGTGATCCCCGGCAGCAACAGGGCCGGGATCTGATAGCACAAAGATTTGCCACCCCCCGTAGGCATGATCCCCAAAGCATCCCGCCCGGCCAATATGCCATCAATCAGTGTCTCCTGTCCTGGCCGGAATGACTGATGACCAAAATACCGTTGCAACACCGTTTCTTTTGCCACGTCGTCTCTCCACCCTTCTTGTCTTTCACGCCCATCCTACCACGAATCCCCCATTTTTGACAACCTCTTCCAGAGATAGAAAACGCTCCCCTGGAATATCCCCTGCCCTGTGCCAGGACAGAGCATACGCTCAAGGAGCGACTCCTCAACCTCAGCAATCTGCCGGGATGATCTCTAACCAGTACCCATCGGGGTCCTCGATAAAATAAATACCCATTTCTGGGTTCTCAAAGCACACACAGCCCATTGCCTTGTGCTTTTCATAGGCACCTTGGTAATCCTCTGTCGTAAATGCCAAGTGGAACTCACACTCACCCAAATCATACTTTTGAGGGTGATTCTTCAGCCACGTCAGTTCCAACTCAAAGTCACCTGTCTCGTTTTTTACATACACGATGATACCGTCTTCTACTGTCAGCCGACGGCTCTCTTTCAGGCCCAACGCCTGCTCATAGAAGTGAAGAGAGGCTGACAAATCTGTGACATTATAATTTTCGTGGACCATTTTAAACTGCATTTTCCTATATCCTCCTCTTTTTTCTTACAGGAGAGGAGCTACCCCCTCAAACCGGATGCAGATCTTTTTTCATATAAATCAAATTCTCCAATGGCGCGTTGTTATAACTTGGAATCTCATAAAACCCCAAGGTTCGGTAAAGGCAGATCGCCTGAGAGAGGAAAGGGAAGGTATCCAACAACATGGCCTCATACCCCTCTGCACGAGCATCTGCCAGCAATTGTTCCAGCAGCTGGCGCGCCAAGCCTCGTCCTCGAAAGGAGGGACGGATGTAGAGCCGTTTTAGTTCACAACGGTTCTCATCCAGGCGCTTCATAGCCACACAGCCAGCTACCTGTCCATCTACCCGCACCAGATAGAGTCGGCCATGGGGTGCACCATATTTTTCCTGCAAATGGGTCAACTCCCGCTCAAATCCCTGCCGCTTCAAGTATCCCGCAAAAGTGGGCACACGAGCCAGGAGTATTTTGGTATACTCCAGCAGCAGTGTTCGAACCGTTTCCGGCTCCTGATAGGCCAACTGAATGGCAATCTCCACAACGTCCCTCCCCTCTGCCATACACAGTCAAACAGCGCCGCCCCCTGTCATTCTCAGAGGGCGGCGCTGCCTGGATCTAATAGACTTCAGACTTCCGAGGGAGCCTCCGGCTTGTCTTCCTGTTCTGCCTCCGGCGCATCCGCAAAATCCCGCTCATTGGGCGCTGCCTCTTCTGCCGGTGCATCTGCCGACTGGTCAGCATCCGTGGTAACGGTGTGGACGATATTGTCCTGCTCTCCAAAAAACTCGCCACTGCCCTCCCAGGCATCCATCTGGTCGGCAATCTCCTGAAGGGTCTGCTCGATCTCTTTGCGATGCATATAGGCCGCTATCCCACCAAGAGCAGCGGTCACTGCACCAAAGGCCAGCAATCGGCCCCATTTCCGTTTTTTTGCCATAGTTTCCTCCTCTTGTTCGGGTGCAGAAACGTACTTACTTATTATACCATATCACGTTTTTCTCATTTGTCAATCACAAGACAACACCTGCCGATAGTGGGCAGGGTCTGTATCTCCCTCTGTACTGAACAGCAAGACCACGGATTCCTCATTCAATCCCATTCGTTGGCGCAGGTCTTCCAGACCGGGTTGGGTCATCAGGCGCTCCAGCAGCCCCGCCGTCACCCCGCCGCTCTCTCCCGAAACCACGGGAGCATCCCCTGCCATCGGACAGCCCAGCAGACGCATCCCCTCTTCCGACACCGCATCAGGACAGGAAAAGTACCAACTGGACAGGTCCCGCAGCACCGGCCAGGTAATGGTACACGGCTCGCCGCAGTTAAGCCCGGCCATGATGGTCTGCCCTATGGGTGCCACTGGGTGGGATTTCCCATCTCCAGCCTGGGCAGAGGCATAGATACAAGGGATCGCCTCCGGCTCTACGATGGCAAAGCAGGGACACTGGTCGGCATATCGGTCTGCCAAACAGCCCAGGACCCCTCCAGCCATGGCTCCCACTCCTGCCTGAAGAAAGACATGGGTAGGGCCATACACTTCAGCCTGTTCCATCTGCTCGGCCGCTTCCCGGGCCATGGTGGTATAACCCTGGACAATCCAGGTAGGCACCTCCTCATATCCCGGCCAACTGGTGTCCTGGATCAGGTGCCAGCCCTTTTCTTTTGCCATATTGGCAGCATAACGGACGGCATCATCATATTCCAACGCCAAAACACGGGCCTCCGCTGCACCAGCTTCCAAAATCGCCTGGGCGCGGACTGGGGCCGAACCCACAGGGAGATAGACATGGGCAGTCCCTCCCAGTGCCTTGGCAGCCCACGCCACACCACGGCCATGGTTGCCATCAGTGGTGGTCACAAAAACCATTTTCTGCACCTTGTCTCGGTTCTCTGGTCGCTGCAAATCCGAAAACGCAATATCCTCTGGCAAACCCAGTTCCTGGGCGACGGTCCGTGCTAGAGCGTAACTCCCTCCCAGGCCCTTAAAGGCATGTAAGCCAAACCGCTGGGATTCATCCTTCACAAAAATTTCCTTCACACCAAGTTGTTTGGCCAGCCCCTTCAAGCGCACAAGAGGGGTTGGCGCATACTCACTCATGGTGTGATGGAATGTCCAGGCGCCCTGGGTCGCCTCCGCGCGCAGAAAGGCCGGGACACGCCCCTTTGGCTGCTGTTCCAAGGCATGAAGGCCACAAACATAATGCTCTTTCACAATCTCTCCTCCTAAAGATACAACATTATATCAGTCTGCTTTTGAGTGAAAATATAACAGGAAGGAAAATGAAGAACGCGATTGTGATATCTATTAAAAAATTCAATAACACGGTGAAAAGAAGTCCCATCGCTTGTCCAGAACCAGACTGGGACACGCTATAGCTCTGAATATAGCACATTGCATCGATGCCTATATAGAGGACTCCTCCTAGGATCCAACCTATAAGTGCAGTCCAAACTGCTTGTAGGTTTTTTATGATTTCTGTGTCTGTACAAGTCTCATAATCTTTTTTGAAACACATCCATCGGAACGCCCGGACGATTGGACGCAGCATATTACTCCCATATAGGAAAAGGATGCAGCCCATAAGCATGGCACAGATCATGATGGAACCAAGTGTCCAGAAAGAGGACGTCCACCAAAAAACTCTGGTGCTCATTAAGGATAATAACAATAAAAAGAAACATCCCAGATAAATAAAATAGCCTAACCGCAGATTCTTAAATTTCGGATTATACTTCTTCAATTTGTGGGCAGAGGAGTTTAAACATTGTGGCATGTCACTGGCAGTTCCTTTTTCCTGCATCCCTCCGTCGCTGCTTAACAGCCAATCCACAGTCACATCGAAAGTCCGTGCCAACGCAATCAACTTTCCACTCTCAGGTTCTGTATCTCCCGTTTCCCATTTACTCACCGCCTGGCGGGAAACATGCAGCTGAGCCGCCAATGCTTCTTGGGAAAGTCCTTGTTTCCGTCGACAAATGCAGATTTTCTCAGCAAGAGTCATTTCATCGCCTCCTTTTTGGCTATCCTACCATAGTAGATGAAGGGTGTCTATCACTTCTGGCTTGCAGATTCGCAAAGAGCCTTTGCGCAACCAGCCGTTGCGCAAAGGCTCTTTGATTATAACAGTACCGAACAAAATAGTGAATTGTCAAAACGGAGTGCAACACTTAGCAAATTCAAAGTCCCGCAGTTCCTGGAGCGAATGGTAATTTAAAACTTTGCGAGGTATGGCGTTTAACAGCACCAGATTTCGTTTTAAAGTCTTTGGGCTGACTCTGGAGAGCGTTCTACCTTTTGGATAGAACGCCCGGAACAGCCCATTTGAGTTTTCGTTGGTACCCTTCTGCCAAGCACAATACAGATCTGCAAAGTAAATATCACAATGCAGTCTAGTTTCAATATTGGCCCAGTTCGCAAACTCTGTTCCACGGTCACAGGTAATGGTTTCAACAAGCTCAAATGGAAACCGAGATAAAACAGATACGAATGTGTTTTCCATTGTTTTGGCTTTTCAGTCAGGCATCTTTATTTCTCTAAACGATTGAACTTGATAGTATAATTCACTGTATGCAAAAAAGGGAGCATCCCATAAGGATACTCCCTTGGTACGGGTAGTGGGGGTCGAACCCACACGCCTTGCGGCACAGGAACCTAAAT
>JAHHRP010000085.1 GCA_020025735.1 Evtepia sp. | reverse complement strand
CCTATGGGATTGTTTGATAAAATTAAGAAGCTCACGATTTTTTCCGGTTTGTTCACGGTGGATGAGGACTTTTTTGAAGAGTTAGAGGAGTCACTCATCCTCTCAGATATGGGGATGGAGACCACGATGGAAGCAGTGGAGACCCTTCGGGATCGGGTGAAGGAGCGGAAGATCAAGGAGCCGGAAGAAGTAAAGGCCTGTCTGCGGGAAATTCTGGTAGAGATGCTGGCGGTAGGAGAAACGGCGTTGGACCTGTCCGGGAAGCCTGCGGTGATTATGATGATCGGGGTCAACGGGGTGGGCAAGACCACAACCATTGGCAAACTTGCCTACCGTCTGCGAGCAGAGGGAAACCGGGTCTTGTTGGCTGCGGGAGATACCTTCCGGGCTGCGGCTGCTGAACAGCTGTCTGTGTGGGCTGAGCGGGCTCAAGTGGAGATTGTCCGTCATGAGGAAGGATCTGACCCTGCTGCGGTGGTCTTTGATGCCATGAATGCTGCTCGGGCCCGCCGGGTGGATGTGGTCCTGGTGGATACTGCTGGACGTCTGCACAACAAGCAGAATCTGATGAATGAGTTGGCCAAAATCCGTCGGGTGGTGGATCGGGAAGGGCAGGACAGCACAAAGGAAATCCTGCTGGTTCTGGATGCTACCACAGGGCAGAATGGTTTGATTCAGGCCAAGCAGTTTGGGGAGAGCGCTGGGATTACAGGCATTATTTTGACCAAACTGGACGGGACGGCCAAGGGCGGTGTGGTGCTGGCCATCGCGAAAGAGATGGGTGTGCCAGTGAAGTATGTAGGTCTGGGTGAAGGGATTGATGACTTGCAGCCCTTTGACCCAGCAGCCTTTGCTGAAGCCCTGGTGTAAAGAGATCATCCCGGTCGGATAAGACTGGCCGATAGAAAGGAGCAGACAACATGGTGCGAATAGACGGAAGAGGGGAGGATCAGCTGCGTCCAGTAGAGATCCTTCCCCATGTAAACAA
Organism: Evtepia sp.; assembly: GCA_020025735.1. Lineage (GTDB taxonomy): Bacteria > Bacillota > Clostridia > Oscillospirales > Oscillospiraceae > Evtepia. The sequence continues at coordinate 7,215 of JAHHRP010000085.1, read as the reverse complement.
ATTTGCTGAGGGCAGCTGCCTGATCCGCTGCGGTGACACCCATGTGCTTTGCACAGCCAGTGTGGAAGAACGCACCCCGCCTCATGTCCCTTATGGGGAGGGATGGGTGACGGCAGAGTATTCCATGCTGCCCCGAGCCAACCGGGAGCGCAGCCGCCGCGATGTGTCCAAACTAAAACTCTCCCCCCGGTCAGCAGAGATCCAGCGGTTGGTGGGCCGTGCCCTCCGAGCAGCCGTTGATATGAAAAAGCTGGGAGAGCGGACCATTACCATCGACTGTGATGTGCTTCAAGGGGATGGTGGGACCCGCACTGCCTCAGTGACGGGAGGATATGTGGCGCTGGCCTTGGCCTGCCGGAAGCTGATGGACGATGGTGTGCTGAAAAAGAATCCTCTGACCACTGCTGTGGCAGCTGTCTCAGCGGGAATCGTGAATGATGTTCCCCTGTTGGATCTGTGCTATGAGGAAGATGCGAAGGCGATGGTGGACCTTAACTGTGTGATGACCCAGGAGGGAGAGCTTGTGGAGATCCAGGGAACTGGTGAGGGCCGGGCATTCACCCTTCAGGAGCAGCGGAAGTTGGTGGATCTGTGTGCCAAGGGGATCCAGGAGCTTCAGGCCATTCAGACGATCGTGCTGAAAGGGGGCGCTCGATGAAAGTCGTGCTGGCCAGCCAGAACAAGAAGAAGATTGTGGAGATGCGGGAGATCCTGTCCCAGATGGGCGTAGAGGTTTTGTCCCAGCGTGATGTGGGGGTAAACCTGGAACCGGAAGAGACAGGAACGACCTTTGAGGAAAATGCGCGCATCAAGGCGCGGGCAGTGATGGAGGCCACTGGTCTGCCAGCCATTGCAGACGACTCCGGCCTTATGGTAGACGCACTGGGAGGAGAACCTGGTGTATACTCTGCCCGTTATGGTGGACCGGGTCTGGATGATACCGGTCGGTGGCAGCTTCTGCTGCGAAACATGATGGGAAAAACCGACAGGACCTGTCAATTTGTCAGTGTCATTTGTTGTGCCTTTCCCGGTGCGGGGGAAATCCTGGTCCGGGGAGAGTGCCCTGGCATACTGGCGCAGGCCCCCCAGGGCGAGGGAGGCTTTGGTTATGATCCCATCTTTTACCTGCCGCAGCTGGGTAAGACCATGGCCCAGTTGACGCCAGAAGAGAAAAACCAGATATCCCACCGGGCCAAGGCTCTGGCGGAATTTCAGATAGAATGGGAGAAAGGACACCATGGAACTGACCAGTAAACAGAGAGCTCAACTGCGCGGTATGGCCAACGGCTTGGATACCATCCTGCAAATTGGGAAGGACGGCATCGGGGAAAATGTGGTCCAACAGGCCAATGAGGCGTTGGAGGCCCGAGAGCTTATCAAGTGTCGGGTGTTGGAGAGTGCGATGCTCACCGCGCGAGAAGCCTGCCAGGAGCTGTCCAAACGCACCCGCAGTGAAGGTGTGCAAGTGATTGGCACTAAGTTTGTGTTATACAGAGAGAGTCACAGCAAAGAGAAAAAAGAGAAGATCGTGTTGGTAAAGGACCGGAAGAAACCGACCCCCCAATAATGGGAAAGCAGGTGGAATCACGTCATGAAGATTGGAATTTACGGCGGGACCTTTGACCCGCCCCATCTGGGCCACATGGAGGCAGCCCGCGCTGCCTTGGAACAGATGAATTTAGACCGACTGATCATTATTCCCGATTGCGAGCCTCCCCATAAGGAGCTGCCTCAGGAGGCAGCAACTCCCCAGCAGCGTCTGGAGATGGCGGCGCTGATGGCGGATGGCTTAGGTCCTTTGGCAGAGGTGTCAGACTTAGAGATTCGGCGAGAGGGAAAAAGCTACACTGCTGACACCGTGGAGGAACTCCATGAGCAGTTTCCAGAGGATGAGTTGTGGCTGCTTATGGGCACCGATATGTTTCTGACCGTGCAGAACTGGTACCAGCCGGAGCGGATCTTTCAGTATGCTGGCGTTGCGGCTTTTGCCCGGCGGGAGGAAGATAGTCAGGCGCTTTTTGACGAGCAGAGCCAGTATTTGGCGGAAACCTTCCATGCCCGGACCACGGTAGTGGACCTGCCTCAGGTTACGGAGATTGCCTCTCGAGATCTGAGACGTATGCTGGCCTCTGAGTGGACAGGCGGAAATGTGGACCCGGCACAGTATCTATGGCTGCCGGTCTATGGCTACATTCTGAAGGAGGGCTTGTTTGGAACCAAAGCCCAACTCACGCAGCTGAGTGACAAGCATCTGCGGGCCATTTCCTATTCCATGGTAAAGGCCAAACGTCTGCCCCATATTAAGGGGATTGAGGAGACGGCGGTGGCCTTGGCCCGTTTCTGGGGTATAGATCCAGAAAAGGCTCGTCGAGCAGCGATTCTCCACGACTGCACCAAATATTGGAGTTTGGAGGATCAGGTGGCCTTGTGTGACCAGGCGGGGGTCCCGATGGATGCGATGGAGCGTACGTCTGTCAAGCTCCTCCATTCTAAGACGGGTGCCATCTTGGCACGGGACAGGTTTGGCCAGTCTGAAGAGATTTATCAGGCCATCTTCTGCCATACCACTGGGAAAGCAGGAATGAAGACGTTGGATAAAGTTCTTTATCTGGCCGACTATATGGAGCCAAACCGGAACTTTGACGGGGTAGAAGAACTTCGCCGTCTAGTCTGGGAGGATCTGGACCAGGCCATGATCTTGGGCTTGGAGATGTCTGTTGAGGAGATCCAAGACCGGGGAGAGGTGGTCCACCAGAATACTTGGGATGCGCTGGAGGAACTGGGGAGGGTAGAGAGATGAACAATCGATCCTTTTCAGAGGAAGAGCGGCGCCAGAGAGAGCGGGAGGAACGATCCCGTCAGCGAAAGCAAGAGCAGGCCTATCGGGAGGCCGAGCGAGGGATTCACCCACCGCGATATGAGGATGATTTGGAACGGGATCTGCTTTGGGGAGATCCTCGGGATCGGCTATACGATAGGGCTGCTGAAGAAGATGAGTGGGAAGTTGAACGGAGAAAGATCCGGGAGGAGCTGTGGGATGATCCCTGGCCCAGGAACAACAAGGAACACCATGGGACAGCCAAGCGGAGCAGCGCGCAGCGGCCCCGCCCATCTACGCAGCAGTCTAGTGGAAACGCCCCCCATCGGAGTGGCCCTGGCAGACGGCCCAAAAAGCGACGGCGGAAGGCGTTGCTCATTGTCTTGTTGATCCTGCTGGCCTTGGTGGCAGCGGGGCTTCTGTTCAAGGTGATTTATGTCCGGCCGCCGGAACTGCCTGTGCCGGGGAGCCAGGAGGCAGGCACCGATCCAGGCAGCATGGGAGCAGGCCGGAAAGAAGATGTATATACCTTCCTGTTGGTGGGCCGGGATGACGGCGGCGGCGGAAAAACAGACACCATTATGGTGGGTTGTTTTGACGTGAAGAACAAGTCTCTGGATGTGTTGAGCATTTATCGTGACACCTATGTGGATGTGCCGCTGAAGATTCCTAAGATCAATGCAGTGTATAACGCACAAGGCATAGAAGGACTTCTGAAAGAGATAAAAAATCTGATCGGCTATCCCCCGGATTTCTACTTTGTTGTCGAGCTGAATGCTGTGGCTGAACTGGTGGATGCCATCGGTGGGGTGGATTACGACGTTCCTTACAGTATGCATTATGATGACCCCAGCCAGAACCTGCACATCCATTATGAGAAGGGGATGCAGCACATCAAGGGAGATGATGCTGTGAAGATTCTGCGTTGGCGGAAGAACAACAGCGGCGAGAAGCATTCTGTGGGTGATGTGGGCCGGGTGGAGGTACAGCATTCCTTCCTTAAGGCTCTGTCTAGTCAGATGCTAAGTCTGGGGACACTGACCAAAATCGGCGATATTATCGACGTTGTAGATCGCAACGTAAAGAGCAACCTGGACTATGGTGAGATGCTTTGGTTTGGGGAGAAAGCGCTGGGACTGTCAAAAGAAAATATCCAGTTCCACAATCTTCCCGGCGATTACACAGGCACAGCTTGGAGTTCCTACTATAAGAATTATCAGTCGTATGTTTTCGTCAATTCCAGCGCATTGCGGGACTTGGTGAACCAGCGTATGAATCCCTACCTGAAAGAGATTACCCCAGATATGCAGCATGTAGTCCACGACACCACGGTGAACAATATTCCGGCGGAGGGTGGAGCTGCTGGAAGTCAAGATGGGGTAGCAACGGATTGATCTGCTATGTGCAGCGATGAGAAAGGAAGAACGATGACACCAAAAGAGATGGCTTTGCTGCTGGCCAAAGCGCTGGACAGCAAAAAAGGCAAGGATATTCGGGTGCTGGAAACGAACAATGTAACTACTTTGGCAGATTACTTTGTTCTGTGCACGGGCACCTCGGCTCCGCAGCTAAAAGCGTTGGCTGACGCTGGGGAGAAGGCCATGAAAGAGGCCGGAATTCTGCCCCACCATCTTGAGGGGCCGCGAGGCGGGACTTGGATTTTACAGGATTATGGCGATGTGGTTGTCCACTTGTTTGATCAGGAGGCCCGGGCCTTTTATGACTTGGACCGCCTGTGGGAGGATGCCTCCGTGGTAGACCTGAGTCAGATCCTCCAGCCAGAGGAATAAGAAGCGAGATCCGCAGAGAAGAAAAAACAGGAAAGTGTGATCAGATTGAAATACGAGTTTAACCGCATCGAACGCAAATGGCAGGACCGCTGGACGAAGGAAAACTGCTATCATGCTGAGAACGGGGGAGATAAGCCCAAGTTCTATGCCCTGGTGGAGTTTCCTTATCCTTCCGGCCAGGGTCTGCATGTGGGTCACGCCCGGCCCTATACCGCCATGGACGTGGTCGCCCGGAAGCGCCGGATGGATGGCTACAATGTCCTCTTCCCTATGGGCTATGATGCCTTTGGTCTGCCCACGGAAAACTATGCCATCAAAAACCACATCCATCCAGCCAAGGTCACCCGCGACAATATCGCAAACTTTACCAAGCAGCTGAAAATGCTGGGGTACTCCTTTGACTGGGACCGGGTGGTAGACACCACCGACCCCAACTACTATAAGTGGACCCAGTGGATCTTCTTGCAGCTGTTTAAAAAGGGGTTGGCCTATAAGACCTCTATGCCAGTCAACTGGTGTACCTCCTGCAAGTGTGTGCTGGCCAATGAAGAAGTGGTTAACGGGGTGTGCGAACGCTGCGGTTCTGAAGTCATCCGTAAGGAGAAGAGTCAATGGATGCTAAAGATTACCGAGTATGCCCAGCGCTTGATTGATGACCTGGATCAGGTGGACTTCATTGACCGGGTAAAGACCCAGCAGAAGAACTGGATTGGTCGCTCTACTGGCGCTGAGGTCACCTTCTCCACCACCCAGGGGGATGACCTGGTGGTCTACACCACTCGGCCGGACACCCTTTTTGGGGCCACCTATATGGTTCTCTCCCCTGAGCATCCCTACATTGAGAAGTGGAAGGGAGCCATTGGCAACTGGACTCAGGTGGCCGATTATGTAGAAGCTGCTGCCCGGAAGTCCGACTTTGAGCGCACCGAGCTAGTCAAGGAAAAGACCGGTGTGAAGCTGGATGGTGTAATGGGGATCAACCCTGTCAATGGCAAAAAGATCCCCATTTTTATTTCCGACTACGTTCTTGTCTCTTATGGCACCGGTGCCATCATGGCCGTACCTGCCCACGATGATCGAGACTGGGAATTTGCCAAAAAGTTTGGCTGTGAGATCATTGAAGTGGTTCAGGGGGGAGACATCGAGAAGGAAGCGTTCACCCTCAAGGATGACACAGGGATTATGGTCAACTCTGATTTTCTCAACGGCATGACCGTCAAGGATGCCATCCCTGCCATGAAGAAGTGGCTGACGGAAAAGGGGCTTGGCCATGAGAAGGTCAACTATAAGCTCAGAGACTGGGTCTTTTCCCGTCAGCGGTACTGGGGAGAACCCATTCCTCTGGTCCACTGCGAAAAGTGTGGTTGGGTGGCGCTGCCCGAGGAGCAGCTGCCCCTGCTGCTGCCGGAGGTAGAGAGCTATGAGCCAACAGACAACGGCGAGTCTCCCCTGGCGCCGATGACTGACTGGGTCAACACAACCTGCCCTTGCTGCGGCGGCCCAGCCCAACGGGAGACCGACACCATGCCTCAGTGGGCAGGTTCCTCCTGGTACTTCCTGCGGTATATGGACCCCCATAATAACACAGCACTGGCCTCCAAAGAGGCCCTGGACTACTGGGGTCAGGTGGATTGGTACAACGGCGGCATGGAACACACGACGTTACACTTGCTGTACTCCCGTTTCTGGCATAAATTCCTCTATGATCTGGGGATTGTACCCTTTGCGGAACCGTATCACAAGCGCACCAGCCACGGCATGATTCTGGGTGAGGGCGGTGAGAAGATGTCCAAGTCCCGGGGCAATGTGGTAAATCCCAACGATGTGGTGGCGCAGTACGGTGCGGACACCATGCGGATGTATATTATGTTCATCGGGGACTTTGAAAAAGCTGCTGCCTGGTCTGACAATGCAGTGAAGGGCTGCAAGCGTTTCTTGGACCGGATCTGGAACCTGACGGAGCAAATTACCCCTGCGGATGGCTATGGGAAAGACAATGAGGCGCTGATCCACAAGACCATTAAGAAGGTCTCGGATGATATCGAGAGCATGAAGTTCAACACAGCCATCGCAGCGCTTATGACCTTAACCAACCAGTTCTATGACAAGGGGGTAAACAAGGCGGAATTCCAGACCCTTTTGCAGCTTCTGTCCCCCTTCGCCCCCCACATGGCGGATGAGTTGTGGGAGGAGCTGGGCTTTGCTGGTATGGCCAGCACTTCTTCGTGGCCTGTCTATGATGAGAGTAAGACCGTGGCTTCTGAGGTCACCATAGCCGTTCAGATTGGCGGCAAACTGAAGACGACGGTCACCGTTGCTACGGGTAGTGATCAGGAGGCTGTGCTGGCCGTGGTAACGGGAGAGGCAAAGATCGCCAAGCTCATGGAGGGCAAGGAGATTGTAAAGGTGATTCACGTTCCTGATAAGCTCATCAATCTAATTCTGAAGCCCAAGGGATGAGGAGTTTTCCACAAAAAAGCCTCTTGCGGTGAATTTCTTGGGAATGCATCTTGACAATCCGGTGGAAATTGCATATAATACCACTGTTAAAGCCATATTTTACGATGGCCCTTTGGTGCGTGGAAGTGAACTCCACCACTTCGGAGG
>JAHHRP010000084.1 GCA_020025735.1 Evtepia sp. | reverse complement strand
GGCTGCTGCTTACTTTGGGTACCCGCAGGTTCTTTCACATCCTCTCGCCGCTTCTCTACACTCATCTGCATGTATTGCAGGTATGTCTCCATGCTGATGCCCTGTTGCTGTAAGCGGGAAGCATAGGAGTTCACCAGCGCATCAATCTGGCTGTTCACCATAGCCTCAGGCAGCTCAATCTCCACCTGTTCACACATCTTAGCCAGCAGTGCCTGACGGAACTTTGCTTCGCTCTGCGCCATATTCCGGTCTACAATCTTTTGCTTCAGGTCTTCCTTAAACTCTGCCAGCGTCTCAAACTCAGAAACATCCTTGGCAAACTCATCATCAATTGCAGGAGCCTTTTTCTCCTTGACTTCGATGCACTTAACTTTGAACTGAACAGGCTGACCTGCCAGTTCCTTGGCATGATACTCCTCAGGGAAGGTCAAGTCAATGGTCTTCTCCTCGCCGGCCTTCATGCCAACAACTTGCTCCTCAAACCCTGGAATAAAGGTATGGGAACCCAGTGCCAGTTCATAACCCTGAGCAGTGCCGCCGTCAAAGGCCACGCCGTCCTTCATGCCTTCATAATCCATCACCATGCTGTCGCCCATTTCCGCTGCTCGATCCACAGGTTCCAGCTGGGTAGCACGTTCCACGTACTGCTTCAACTCGTTCTCCACTGCCTCTTCAGTGATCGTAGGTAGAACCTTATCAGCTTCCAGACCCTTATACTGCTTGAGGGTGATCACGGGACGAACCGTCACGACAGCCTTGAATGTAAAGCCTTCCTTGCCCAGATCCAGAATCTCGACCTGGGGAGGTGCTACGGAGTCCAAGTTCTTCTCCTGAACGGCCTGCAAGCAAGCCTCGGGATAGATTTCTTCAATGGCGTCTTCATAGAATACCCCGGTGCCGTACATCCCCTCAATCACCTTACGAGGAGCCTTACCCTTTCGGAATCCGGGGACCGAGATACGGCTGCGGTTCTTGTGATAAGCTTTGTCCAAACCCGCCTCGAACTCTTCCTGACCGATTTCAATGGTCAGTTCGACCTCATACTTCTCTTTGTTTTCTACAACGCTCTTGACATTCATGTCCTTTTTTCCTCCTGTGAAACACCCTTTTTCTACCCATGCGGGTCTGAAAGGCATTGAATTGCAGTATATATTGTTTATCTTATCAGATTCTTTCCAGAATTACCAGACTTTTTTTCCTCATTCCAAGATTTTTTCAGGACAAAAGTTTAGATAATCCGCCGAGACAAGATGGTAGTCCACTCCACCTCGTATCCCCTGCAGCGCCAGGCGATGGCTGGCACCATGCAGGTGACCATAGTAACAGGCTTTCACCTGGTACTTCTCCAACAGATCCAAAATAGGATCGCAGCGATAGCCGGTGTAGCAGGGTGGATAGTGGAGAAAGCAAAGTTTTTCCCGTTCCCCGGCAGATTTCAAAGAAGTCTCTAGCCGCATCAGTTCTCGATGAAATACCTTCTGGCTTTGCCCTTCCTTCTCCTCCTCGTAGAACCACCCCCGGGTACCGCACAGGGCGATGTCTCCGTAGAGATGGCAATTATTGTGAAGGATCTGCAAACTATCAAACCCATGATCGGCAAAAAAACGGGTCATTTTGGCCACTGTGTTCCACCAGTAATCGTGGTTTCCTTTCATGAGGATCTTTCGTCCTGGAAGGGCATTCAACCAGGCAAAATCAGTTGTCGATTCCTCCAGACTCATCCCCCAGGAGATGTCTCCGGCAATGACCAACGTATCCTCTGACCGAAGCACCGAAAGCCCTCGGCTCAGCTTTTCTATATAACCCGTCCAAGCCCCGCCAAATACGTCCATGGGCTTCCTGCTGCCCAGCGAAAGATGGGTATCTCCGATGGTATACAGCGCCACTGGCCTTCACCCCACCTTTATTTCAGCATATCCAAGACCACAGCCATCATCTGCTCCTTGTCTACACTCTCCTCAAAGCGTACCGCTTTATCTCGAAGCGAGGCCAGGGGCGCAGGCGCAGAACGCCCAGAAACTTGAGCAAGCTGATCCAGAGCATCAATCCCTTGGCAGACCTGAGAAACTCCAAGACTGTGCAGAACGCTGTCACAGAACTTAAAGGGGCTGGCCGTAGAGACAAAGACGGTCTTGCGTTCGTCTCCGGTCTTCTGTCGGTACTCCTCCATCACATCATAGGCGACTGCTGTGTGCGGGTCAATGAGGTAATTGTGTTCCTTCCAAACCTTAGCAATGACCTCTCCTGTCTTAACTTCATCACAGAACCCACCATAAAACTCTTCCTTCAGCCGGGCCTTGATCTCATCGGAAACAGTATAGCATCCAGTCTGTTTCAGTTGTTCCATATATCCTGCGACTTCTTTGTCATTCTGTCCAGAGAGCGCAAACAGCAGCCGCTCTAGATTGCTGGAAACCAAAATATCCATTGAGGGGGACATTGTGGTGTGGAAGGGCCGATTCTTATCATAAGTACCAGTGGCTAGGAAATCGGTAAGCACATTGTTGCTGTTGGAGGCGCAGATGAGCTTCCCGACAGGCAATCCCATCTGACGGGCGTACCAGCAGGCTAGAATGTTGCCAAAATTTCCGGTAGGCACACAGTAGTTGACCTTCTCACCCATCTGGATTTTATCCAAGTTTAGCAGATCACAATAAGCAGAAATATAATAGACCAGTTGAGGCAAGATACGCCCCCAGTTGATGGAGTTGGCCGAGGAGAGAAAATACCCTCGTTTTGCCAGGTCCTCACGGAGATTCTCGTCAGAGAAGAGAATTTTCACCCCTGTCTGAGCATCGTCAAAGTTGCCATGCACAGCACACACACCCACATTGCTGCCTTGCTGGGTCTGCATCTGCAATGCCTGAACAGCAGAAACGCCATCTTTAGGGTAGAAGACTAGGATCTTTGTCCGATCCACATCCTTAAATCCTTCTAAGGCAGCCTTCCCTGTGTCACCAGAGGTCGCTACCAGGATACACACAGTCTTCTCCTCCTGGTTCTTTTCCAAAGATGCCGAGAGCAGGTGAGGCAGAATCTGCAAAGCCATATCCTTAAATGCTGAGGTCGGGCCGTGCCACAGTTCCAAGCAGTAGGCATCCTCCGTGAGGGGATGCAGTGGAGCCACTCTGGGATCGTCAAACTTCTCCGGGGCATAGCCTGCCTGGGTGAAAGCAGTCAACTCCTCTTCGGAAAAATCTTCCAAAAAGAGTTTCATCACTGCTACCGCCCGCTGCCCGTAGGTTTTCCCTCGCAGTTCTTCTAACAAGGCCGGGGTCAACGTAGGAAAGGTTTCTGGCGTCAAAAGGCCTCCATCGCGGGACAGCCCCTGAGCAATGGCCTGGCTGGCGCGCAGGCGGAGAGACTTGTCTCTTGTGCTGAGATACTTCATAATATGATTCACACACCTTTACTTTAGGTCATCAATTAAAATACGTTTTTCCAGTGACGGATCACCGGTTTTTTTGTTTCCTCCCCTAAGGGGGCATAAACCTCCACCACATCAAACCGGGGCTGAAGGGCAGAAGGATGTTTCATTAAGTAGTATAAGGCAGCAGTACGGATCTTTTGCTGCTTGGCGCGCGTGACAAATTCCCGCGCCTGGGCAAAGTGATCGTTCTTGCGAAGCTTGACCTCTACGAAACAAAGGTACGCTCCCTGACCAGCGACCAGATCTATTTCCCCTTCTCGGCATCGAAACCGGGCATCCAAAATCTGATAGCCTTGCTCCCGTAAGTACTGGGCTGCTTGCTGTTCGCCCCATAGTCCCAGACTTGTCCGATCCCCGCCTCTCATTTGTCTTTCAGAAAGGTCTGACGGTGGATCGGACAGGGTCCATATTGCGCCAGCCGCTCATAGTGGAGTTTGGTGGGATAGCCTTTGTGCCGCTCAAACCCATACTGAGGATATCGCGCTGCCATGTCTATCATGTACCGATCCCGCGCCACTTTCGCTAAGATGGAAGCCGCTGCGATAGAGGCACTTTTGCTGTCCCCTTTTACCACCGTCCGGTTAGGCGCAGTGATGCCAACAGCGCGATTTCCATCAATCAGGGCCAGATCTGGCGTGACCTGCAACCCCTGGATGGCCCGCTCCATCGCCAGCATCCGAGCATTGAGAATGTTTATCTTATCAATCTCCTCTACCTCTGCCCAGGCCACAGACCAGGCTACCGCATCCTGACAGATTCGATCATAGAGGAGTTCCCGCCGACGGGACGTCACTTTTTTCGAGTCATTCAGATAAGGGTGTATCCAGTTCGGCGGCAGAATGACTGCCCCAGCGTAGACCCGTCCAGCCAAAGGTCCGGCTCCCGCCTCGTCTACACCACAGACTTTAGAAATCCCCTGTGCAAACAGTTCATTTTCCATCTGCCACAGAGCAGAGCGTTCCATTTATGATCTTCTCTCCTTCTCCAAGTCCTCCGGCAGCTCCAGCGTAATTCGCCCCATCTTTCCTCCCCGAAACTCGTCCAGGAGAATATTGGCCATTCGCTCCAAGTCTACCTCACCCCCAGAGATGAGGAATCCTCGCTTCCGGGCACCTGCCTCCAGCAACTGCCAGCCACTCATCCCCTCCTGAGGAACGATCTTAAATCGGTCTGTGAGAGCCTCTGGCTTGCGCTGGGCCAGCAGTTCCATCAAATGACAGGCTAGTGTCTCTATGTCCATGATCGCATCCCGTACTGCGCCGGTGAAGGCCAGATGGAGACCGATCGTCTCATCTTCAAACTTTGGCCAAAGGATACCAGGTGTATCCAGCAGTTCCAACCCTTGATCGACTGTGATCCATTGCTTTCCTCTGGTAACCCCCGGCCGATCCCCAGCTTTGGCAGACTTCTTTCGCGCCACCTTATTGATAAAAGTGGATTTACCCACGTTGGGAATCCCCACCACCATCGCCCGAATAGGACGGCCTATCTGCCCTTTTTCCTTCCACTTGGCGATCTGCTCCTTTAACGCTCCACGCATCACCGGAGAAAACTGCTTGATGCCCATACCACTGCGGGCATCGCACTCCAGCACAGCCATCCCCTTGTCACGGAAATAAACACTCCACGCCTTGCTGGCTGATGGATCAGCCTGGTCCGCTCGGTTGAGGATCACTACCCGGGGCTTGCTGCCCACCAAGTCATCAATGTCTGGGTTCCGGCTAGCGATGGGAATACGAGCATCTATTACCTCAGCCACTACATCCACATATTTTAGGTTTTCCCCGATCATACGTCTGGTTTTGGTCATGTGGCCGGGATACCACTGGATATTCACAGGCTACTCCTCTCCCTTCCCTGCCGCAGCAAATTTCTACCAGTTCCTAGTATTACTAATTCATAACTGTGTAGTATACACGATCTTTCCTATTCTGAAAAGGCTTTTCCCAAAAAAATCATGGAAATTCCTACAAGCCATCTCCCTGTTTCTCAGCCCTTCCTGATCCAAATCGTTTTACACGATTTTCCAACGGTCTTCTGAACAAAAAAGGGAGCGCCAGCGCGCTCCCTTTTTGGGGTTCTTTCGGAAAATTACAGCTTCTCCTTAACCTTAGCTGCCTTACCCACGCGATCACGCAGATAGTACAGCTTGGCCCGGCGGACCTTACCTCTACGGACAGTCTCCACTTTTTCAATGATAGGACTGTAAAGAGGGAACACCTTCTCCACACCAACGCCATAGGAGATCCGGCGGACAGTGAACGTCTCGTTGATGCCGCCATGCTTCTTGGCAATGACAGTACCCTCAAAGACCTGAATTCTCTCCCGGTTCCCTTCCTTGACGCGCAGATGGACACGAACTGTGTCACCCACGGTAACATCAGGAGCAGCCTTCTCAGGCATATTCTTCTCAATAAAATTCTTCATCAGATCCATTTTTCGTTTCCTCCTGTTATTCAGGTGTTCGTAGGGAAGAAAATGCCGCCTTACCTTGCAGCGCCCCAGAGGATCACCCTTTTTACATAGATCATTGGCCATTTTATCAGGGGAGAAGAAAAATTGCAAGTAAAAAATGATAGATTTCTCTTTTCACCAGAGAAATCTTCCTGGACCACACAGAGAACACCTTGACATTTGACAATATTTCCTTTAAATTTTTCTTGTTTGATATCGCCTCTTCTCCTCTCTTTCCTTCGGAAGCGGCGAGACATCAGGCATCAGTGATTAAAAAATGGGAGGCTCTATCTTTTATGGAACAACACAATCCACATGGCAACGCCAGGGCGCTGCTGCCCATCGGCGTTTTTTTGGTGCTTTATCTGGGCTTCGGTCTCTTCTTTGAATACATTTTGAAAATTCCCATGGGGTTTTACAACATCCCCATTGTCGTGATCTTCCTCGTCGCGCTACTCGTTGCCTGCCTGCAAAACCCGCTTCTCTCTCTGGATGAAAAGATGGTCCTTATGGGAAAAGGTGTCGGAGACAAAAACATCATCATTATGATTCTCATTTTCATGACCGCCGGCATCTTTGTCGGGGTGGTAGGCCGGAACAGCGCCGACAGCGTCGCTTACTTCCTTCTCTCTGCCATTCCTGCCCAGTTCTCCGTAGCAGTCCTTTTTCTGGTAGCCTGTTTTGTCTCGCTGTCTATGGGCACTTCGGTTGGCACCATCACCCTCATCACTCCCATCGCCTTGTCTGTAGCAGAAGCCTCTGGCTTTACTGTTCCATTGTGCGTTGCTTCAGTGATCGGCGGGGCTATGTTTGGAGACAACCTCTCCTTCATCTCCGACACCACCATTGCCGCCTGCAACGGGCAGGGGTGCAAGATGAAAGATAAGTTCCGCTCAAACTTCGCCATCGCCCTCCCCGCTGCCCTGGTCTCCCTGGCCGTTATCCTATTTCTCTCCTTCGGTCAGTATACCGGTCAGGCTGTGCTGGAGGAATACAGTCTCATTCAAGTCATTCCCTATCTATTGGTGCTCATCGGAGGTATCGTCGGGATCAATGTCTTTGTGGTCCTGATGTTGGGCATTGTCTCTGGGTCCATCATTATGCTGGCTACTGGAGCCACCGCTGCCACAGATCTGCTGGCAAATATGGGTTCTGGTGCCGCCGGAATGTTTGAGACCACCATGGTAGCCATCCTGGTTTCTGCCATTTGTGCCCTGATCCGCGCGTATGGCGGCTTCGATGCCCTCCTCCATGGCATAAAGCAAGTCTTTAAGGGGAAAAAAGGTGGACAACTGGGTATGGGACTGCTGGTAGGCGCGATGGATATTGCTACGGCCAACAACACTGTGGCTATTGTCATGGCCAACCCCATTGCCAAAGAGATGTCCAGCGACTATGGCATCTCACCAAGGAAGACCGCTTCTCTGCTGGACACCTTCTCCTGTGTCTTCCAGGGTATCATTCCCTACGGTGCACAGATGCTCGTAGCCCTTTCCGCTGCAAATGAGTTGGGGTACCAGCTATCTGCATTCCAGGTGATCCCCAATTTGTTCTACCCCTTCCTGTTGCTCATCAGTTCTCTGCTGTTCATCTTCGTAATTCCTGAGCGAAAGATCGACCAAATGTAAAGCATGGTCCCTTCGAGATCTACAATAATTGATTGAACAGAAAGCAGGTGCATCCTATGGAACAGGTACTCGTTGTAGACCGACACACTTTAGAAGATCGGCTGGGGGAGAATATCTTTCTTACCGAAAATTTAGAGGATATCTACGCGTTTCTCTTGGCTCACCACAAATTTCTCCCGCGTGACCAGGCTGAATACGACAGCAGCGTTCGGCAAATCATCCCCTACGTCATCCTTTGCCGAAACGGATCGTATTTCCTTCTTCGTCGCTTACGCAAGCAGACAGAACAACGGCTCCATCATAAGCTCTCCCTGGGCGTTGGTGGACACATCAACGCCACAGAGTCCACTGCTGCTGATCCCATCCAGGCCGGACTGCTCCGAGAACTGACAGAAGAGGTAAACGTGTCCCTAGACTACTCCCTCACCTTCGTAGGGATCCTCAACGAAACCACTGGCGGTGTAAGCGATTATCACACTGCCTTAGTCTACCTTCTTGAAACGGAAGATGACGTTTCCGTTCGGGAAACAGAAAAAATGTCCGGTACCTGGACCACCCCTCAGGAATTAGAAGAACTTTATCCCGCGCTGGAAACCTGGTCTCAAATCGTCTTTGATCAGATCATTGCCCCCCAAGTGTAATAGCTTATCTATACTGCACAATAAAAACAGGCCTGTTTTGTACACATTTTCCCCCACTTCTTTCCAAAAACCACTTGCATTTTTTATCCGGCCATGTTATTATAATTAAGCTGTTTGAAGCGGCATCCGGGTGTGGCGAAGTTTGGTATCGCGCTTGAATGGGGTTCAAGAGGCCTTG
>JAHHRP010000083.1 GCA_020025735.1 Evtepia sp. | reverse complement strand
GGCGCAGTCAACAATCAGCTGGCGGGGAAGGACCTGGTCGATCTCCCCCTCGATCTCCTGGAGCAGGCCCTTGACCCGGTGATGGTCGATGTCCCCCGACAGGGAGACGGTGAGGATGCGGTTGTGGGTGGTGTAGGCGACAGCCATAGGAAAATCCCCTTTCTCACGGGTGATGAAAAATCGCCGTGTACCAGCTTGTCCGGTACACGGCGATCATACTACTTTTTGGTGGAAAAATTTGTCAAAGCGGGAGGCAAGAGCGATTTCTCGTCTGGTTGGCATGGATGCTGTCTTTACAGATCAAAGAGGTGGCTTCCGCTGCGGTCGAACACCTGGGTGCCCAAGTTGGTATCGGCTGTCGTCGGGCCATCTGACTGGACTAGGGCGGTGTGCCGGTAGCGGAAGCCGTTGGCATCGGTCACTTCAATCACATAGGTGAGGGTGCCTCCTTTTGGGATGGTCCCGTTCAGACGAGGGGTTAGGGAGACAGCATCCTTAGAATGGCAGAGGGGAAACCGTCATCTGGAATCTGGGGGCGAGATTGATGTTGGGGGTATCCATCTGTGCCGTTTGCTGAAGATCCTTGTCGTACACGGTGATGGAGGAAGCAGCGTCTTTTCCCTGCTGCCAATCCAGGAAACCGAGGACCTGGTCACCCTGAATGGCAAAAAAGACCTCATGCAGAGCTTCGGTGTTTGGGTCCTGATAACTTATGTTGGCGAGGACCATTTCGGGGGTGCAGCCGATGATTTCTGCGGAAGCGGTCTTGCCCTCAAGCGTGATACGCTCTGCCTGTGGCAGCAATTTTTCGATCTGGTTAGGGATCTCTTTCAGCTCCACGAACCGGTTGTCTTTGAGGTCGTAGTAGGCGATGCTGTTCCAGGTGGAAAAATACAGCTTTTGATCCTGGATAGGATGGTACAGGAACAGGCAGAAGAAGAAACCGTTGCGATAGGTGTTTGGAATGTCAACGGGTGCAGCCCAAGTGACTTCCTTTGTCTTCAGATCCAACTTGCCATGGAGGAGAACCGCGTTCTTGTCCTGGGCTTCTGGCAGGTAGGCGTAGGCCAGGGTAAGCTGATCATTGTCTAGCGCACAGCCAAGTACGAACATATTGCTCAGGGCAACGGCCTTTCCATCCACAGAGAGCTTGGGATCGGGGAGGGAAACCGTGAGGGCAGGTTTTTCCTTCAAAGTCACAATACACTGTGCGTCCTGGGTTAGTTCAACCTGATAATCTGGGCCATAGATTATCTTGGAATCCTTTGGGAGGAAGGGGAGAACCGCAGCATCTTTATCATGGGCTGCGACTGCGGCTTGGTCCCATACGCGGTACTGATTTTTGCCATCCCAAGAGAAGAGGTTATCCTGTCGGTTTCCTCCAGTCATGGTTACGACAGGGTCCTTGCCCATGGAAAACTGACCTGTTGTGACATCCCAGGTTCCTAACCAGGCCTGAAAAGTCCCATCCAATTCATCCTGGGTGCTTACTTCATCGGAAGGCAGCAGCAGGGCGATGGTTTCATGTTCCTTTTCCTTCTCAATAGGGGTACCTTGTGCATCTGCTCTGGCCTGACAACCTTGCAGCAGGACCATGGCCAGACAGGTGGCAGCGATGAGGATGGCTCCCAGCGGGAGTCGGTAAGGTTTGCGTTTCAAAGCAGACATCTCCTTTCGTTGTGATGGGTTGATTAGAGGGATTGCTGGGGAATGGGAATTGCTGTTGTATAGCGGGAAACACGTTACAGGGGGATGGTCTCTAGTTTTTTCTTTCGTCTGGCATAGGGGATGGGGGCCAAGAGCAGCAGAAGAACGTCCAAGGACAGCAGCCAAGACTCGGATGCCACATCCATGTACAGGTGATAGGGCTGGCCGTACTGCCGCAGCCAGGCGATGAGCAGGAAGAAGACCATGGCGGTGACTGCCAGCACACCGAAGAAGAACAGCAGACCCCGGCGATTCTTTCGATAGACGGTCCAGAACAGCCACAGCAAGCCCGCGAAAAGGAAGAGGACAAAAAGGGGCTCCAAGTTGAAATAGAGGGACAGGAGCCTGTCCTCATAGGGAACGGGAGGAACATACTCGTCTAATAACCAGAACCAGTAGTCCCGTTCTAGCGGCGGTCGCTTCCAGGCGGTGGGCACGAAGAGGATTCCTTTCCAGAGGGTGCAGGAGAGGAGCATCAGGATCTGTCCCAGGCAAGCCAACAGGAGAAAGAAGATACCTTTCTTTTGTTTCAAGGGATTCATGGTGCGCCTCCTTTCTGGTAGGGGGATCATGGGAAAAACAAAGAGGAAGGGATTGAGATAATTTCACCTAAAAAATGCAAGATGATTGTTCTTTGTTTTATAAATTATACCATATTTTCTGTGGGAAGTCTATAGGATGGGGAGAGATTTCTCTAAAAACTGTGAGAGAGCAATGTGCCAGCCCGAGGATTAGGGCTGGCACATTGGCAATCGTATGTCAGGGGATAACAGGAAGGAATAGGGTTAGAGAATTTTCGAACTTCCCCATGGTCGAACACGGATCATATCATTGCTACCACGATCATCCGTTATGTGGTAGTAGAGTGTACCATCCCAGGTCTTTGTAACATCCACATAGGTGGCGGTTTGAACTTCATTTCCCTCACGAAAATCTATTTTGTAAACAATAGTGTTATTTTCCGCGGTGAAAATTTGCTCAACATGAATACCTTGGTAAGTTAGGTATACTAAATCCTGACAGACATCTTCTTGAGAAGGAGATCCTTCCCTTCCGCTGCGCTCTTGGTACTCTGAAATTAACTGAGCAGCTTCCGAAAGAATTTGTTTGGAGTTTGAATCGACTGCAACACGCACATTGGGAATGACCCAAAGTGCAAGCACCAAGACAATCAGAAGCACGCCGAGAATACCAAACGTAATCTTTGCGTTTTTCTTCATTGCATACCCCCCCTTAACCAAGAAGATTTAGATGTACAAATTGAGATCTTAGGAAAGAGTAGTCCTAAGTTCATAGAGGTCTTTGTAAATGATGCCGCCTTTGTAATTTGCCTCGGTATAATAAGTTCCTGCATATTTTTTATAGAAAGTGAATGTGTCATTGCCAGCACGGCCATACGAAGTAACCTGATAGGAAAGGGTATTTGATTCATCGGCAAGTTCCTCGGCTTTGCTTTTCAGTGCAAGTCCAATGTTAGCGCATACTTCTGCAGCCTGCGACGCACTACCAGGGAAAAGATAGGTTGCTATGCCAAATCCGATGGCATAGCCAGTCATAAAACGTAACGCTTTGTCATAAAATAACCCCCCTTTCTTCTTTATTTATAAAGAGTTTATGATTTGTTTGGACTCTTTCACTCAATTAACGATTTGAGAGGCCATTTTCTTACAAGAATTTCAAAAATTTTGCGATTCGGCATTTTGCACACTTTCTGCAATCTTGACCAGTTCGTTAACAGGGAGTTGCGCAGCTAAGAAGAAGGAATATCCAGCACTTTCATCAAACCAAACAATCATATTTGGGTAGTTATCAGATGCAGTATACAGTTGTCCATAGATACCGTTAATGAAAATATCAGAGGTAGTATAGTGTTCATTGTCCAAATTTTCCCCTTCACCCGATGCTAAACGCTGATAGCTGAAATGAATCTGCATTTCGGGATTATCCGTACCATAGAAAATATCAACCAGATTCTCCAGATCATTATACCTTGTTTGAGTGTACCCCTCTGGTAAGTAGGTGGGGGCCCAAGCAGCCATTTGGTCAGCGGGGGCTGGGCCTTGAAAGTCATAAGAGATATGGGTGTCATTCTCCCGGACAATCCACCGGGCAACCCATTCTCGTGCCTGAGCACTGGTGGCTAAAATTGTGGCGGCAGAGAGAGAGACCACCAGCAGCAGGCAGGCTGCCGTTCTCAGAGCCTTGGCCCAGGGTGTACGGCCCTGACGGCGCAGAAGTGCGACAGGGTTGCGAAGGAGGCGCTTCTCCCACCGGCAGTAGGCTGGGGAATGGGCCGGAGCCGACGGGGCAGAGATTAGGGCATTTTGATAGTCTTCCAGTGCTGCCTGGAGAAGTGCTTGGCGGATCTGAAACGCTTCAGGGATATTATTCATGATATCCCTCCTTTCGCAGGATTTCCTGGAGGAGTTTTCGGCCCCGGCTGATCCGGGTACTTACGGCCGATGGGGTCAGCCCAACCCGCTGGGCGATCTCCTTGTCCTCCAGTTCGAAAAGAAATTTTAGTTCTAAAATGGTGCGGTACTGTTCTGGCATGGCGCGGATGACCTCTACGATGCCGCTGACATCTCCTTCTTCCTGGGCGGGAACATCCCAGTCGGGGTCCAGAGGAACGGTGCGTGATATGGTGCGAAGGTGCGTGAATGCGGTGTTTTTCACAATGGTGATCATCCAGGGCAGGCGCTTTTCCGCTGGCAGGGTGAGGAACCGATCCGCATACCTGACACACTGGAGCCAGGCGGTCTGCATGACGTCTTCCACGTGGTCGGGGCTTTTGACTAGATAGAAGGCATAGCGGTGCAGATTAGCGTGATTGGTTTTATAAAACTGGGCAAAGACGGCTTTCTCCGTTGGGGTCTCCAGGACGGCCAGCAACATGGAGAGCATGAAGGACATTCACCTCCCTTTATTGTAATAACGATTTACGGGGCCATTTTATCACAGGAAACGCGAAAAAATCTGAAAGTTTTTCAAAAAAACACCCCGCCACCTTTCGTTGGAAGGTTGGCGGGGTGAGAAAATAATTGTTTGATAAATTACAGGCCCTGTGCTTGCTCCTCCAGCTTGGTGATGAGGGCAGTGAGTTTTTCTGCACGTTCCTGCTCGGCTTTGACTACATTCTCTGGGGCTTTAGACAGGAAGCCGGGGTTGGAGAGTTTGTTGGTGAGCTTTTCCAGCTCGCCCTTATTCTTTTTCAGTTCCTTGGCGATGCGAGCCTTTTCCTTTTCCAGGTCCACCAGCTCGGCCAGGGGCATCCCGATGCGTGCCACATGGGTGATGACGGTGACGACGCCCTTGGCGGCCTCCTCCTTGTCGCTGCCCAGCCCGTCAGGGCCGGTGACGGTGACGTCGCTGGCGTAGCCCAGACGCTTGAGGAAAGGAATCCCGGCGATGAAGATCTCCTGCTCCAGGGTGGCGATGGTGAGATGGGCTTTCTTGGAGGGAGGCACATTCATCTCTGCGCGGCGGGTTCGGACCGCTTTCACGGCATCCATGAGCAGTTCCACGGCCTTTTCCTCTTGGGGGAAGGCCAGCGCATCATGGTACTTGGGCCAGTCCTGAAGCATGAGGAACTTCACTTCGTTGCCTGCCTCGTGGGGCAGGGCCTGCCAGATTTCCTCAGTGAGGAAAGGCATGAAGGGATGCAGCAGCTTGAGAATGTCCGTGAGAACGTAGCACAGCACACGCTGGGCCTGTTCCTTGGCGGCAGGGTCATCGCCCTGGAGACGGGCTTTGGTCATCTCAATGTACCAGTCGCAATAGGTGTCCCAGAGGAAGTCGTAAATCTTCTGCGCGGCCACACCCAGTTCGTAGTGGTCCATGTTCTCTGTGACCTCGGCGATGACGGTGTTAAGCTTGGAGAGAATCCACTTGTCCTCCAGTTCCAGTTTTTCTGGCAGGGCGTTGGTTTCAATGGTTAAGTTCATCATCAGGAAGCGGGAGGCGTTCCAGATCTTGTTGGCAAAGTTCCGCATGGCCTCGCACCGTTCGGTATAGAAGCGCATATCATTGCCGGGGGAGTTGCCGGTGACCAGATTAAAGCGGAGGGCATCTGCGCCGTATTTGTCTGCCATTTCCAGTGGATCGATGCCGTTGCCCAGAGACTTGGACATTTTTCGGCCCTGGTCGTCCCGGACCAGCCCGTGAATAAAAACAGTATGGAATGGGGTCTTTTTCGTCTGCTCGCAGCCGGAGAAGATCATCCGGGCCACCCAGAAGAAGATGATATCATAGCCGGTGACCAGCACATCGGTGGGATAGAAATAGTCCAGATCTTCCGTGTTTTCCGGCCAGCCAAGGGTGGAGAAGGGCCACAGAGCAGAGGAGAACCAGGTGTCCAGCACATCAGGGTCCCGCTGAATGTGTGCCGAGCCGCACGTTTCGCACTTGGTAGGGTCGTGGCGGGTGACGGTCATGTGGCCGCAGTCATCGCAGTACCACACGGGGATCTGGTGGCCCCACCACAGCTGACGGGAGATGCACCAGTCGTGGACGTTTTCCATCCAGTTGGTATAGGTCTTGGCGAAGCGGTCGGGGACAAACTTGGTTTCCCCCTCGTTGACTACCCGCAGAGCCTCCTTGGCCAGGGGCTGCATCTTCACGAACCACTGGGCAGAGATAATGGGTTCCACATCGTTGTGGCAGCGGTAGCAGGTACCCACGTTGTGGCCGTGGTCCTCAATCTTTTCGATTAGCCCCAGGGCTTCCAGGTCAGCGACCACCGCCTTACGGGCCTCATAGCGGTCCATACCCTCGTACTTGCCGCCGTGGGCGTTGACAACACCGTTGTCATCCAGCACACGGATGGTTTCCAGGTTGTGCCGCAGCCCCACCTCGAAGTCGTTGGGGTCGTGGGCGGGAGTCATCTTCACGCAGCCGGTGCCGAAGTCCATTTCTACATAGTCATCGGCCACAATGGGGATTTCCCGATCCATCAGGGGCAGGATACAGGTCTTGCCCACCAGATGCTTGTACCGCTCGTCGTCTGGGTGGACGGCAACGCCGGTATCCCCCATCATGGTCTCCGGCCGGGTGGTGGCCACAACCAGATAGCCGGAGCCATCGGCCAGGGGATAGCGCAGGTGCCACAGGTGGCCGGGCTTGTCCACATATTCTACCTCTGCGTCAGACAGGGCAGTGACACAGTTGGGGCACCAGTTGATGATGCGGCTGCCCTTGTAGATAAGCCCCTTTTCATACAGTTCGCAGAAAGTTTCCCGCACGGCATTGGAACAGCCTTCATCCATGGTGAAGCGGGCACGGTCCCAGTCGCAGGAGGCACCCAGCTTTTTCTGCTGGGCTACGATCCGGTCGCCGTACATGGCTTTCCAGGCCCAAACCCGATCCAGGAACTTTTCACGGCCAAGATCATAGCGGCTCAACCCTTCCTTGACGCGCAGTTCTTCCTCCACTTTGATTTGAGTGGCGATGCCGGCATGGTCAGTGCCGGGGACCCAAAGGGCAGCGTAGCCTTCCATCCGCTTAAAACGGATGAGGATGTCTTGCAAAGTACAGTCCATGGCGTGCCCCATGTGGAGCTGTCCAGTGACATTGGGGGGAGGCATGACGATGGTGTATGGCTTTTTCTTCGCGTCCCGCACCCCGGCGAAACACTTATTTTCTTCCCACTGATGATAGATTCTCTCCTCTACCTCATGGGGATCATAGACTTTTGACAATTCTTTTCTCATAATACGTTTTCTTCCTCCTGAAAATACGTCATAGTTTGCACCGTTTGTGCCGCGTGCCGCGAAAGGGGCGGTGAGGTCAAATCTCCTGGATTGGAAGCTGGGTATGCTGGCCGAGGAACGCTTTGAAGGAGAGGGGATCGCCCACAGTAAAGCCATCTTTCCGAATGATGATGCCGTGGCTGATGTCAAAGAAAATGGCAAACCAGTCGTTGTTGGAAACCACGGCATACGCCTGTTCGTAGGTGTACCGGGTGAGACCGGCTTCGGTGTTGCAGCGGATCTCATCTTCGTCAAACTCATAGGTACATTCCCGCATCCCGCGCTGGAGCTGGCGCAGGGAGGAACGCAGTTGGAAGGATTTCCAGGAGACGGCAACCAACAGCAGAATCACGCCATAGAGCAGCAGCAGACTGCCCACCAGACTCTGGTGGGGATAACAGTAGGCTCCAGCCACCAGACCAGCCACACCCAACAGCCAGCACAGGCTTTTGGTCCGGCGGGATTTCTCCTTGCGTACCGTGGCCTCTGCCATCTGGTTGAGGGCGGAGAGGGCCTGGACGTCGTAGGTGGTTTGGTTGACAAAGGGATACAATGACTCGTTCATAAACTACCTCCTCTTCCCTGGCAGGGGAAACAAAAAACGCCCTGGTCCCGACTGGGACTCAGGGCGAAGTGTTTCCGCGGTACCACCTGAATTCGGATGGAGGAAAGCCCATCCGCACTTGTTTTCCCGTAACGAGGGAATGTCGGCCTGCCGTACTGCGGGTTCCGGCGGGCGGCTCCGGGACGACCTTCCGCGCTGCTGGGGAGAGACTTGCACCATCCGTCTCCTCTCTAAACCCTGCTCTGCCGCGTACTCCTTCCCATCCTTGCCTTTGTGATGTAAAGATTAGTATAAAAAAACTTGGGGAAGTTGTCAAGGGGGATTTTCCTGGTGGTTGGCTCTGGCAGCGTGGGCGGAGAGAATGAGACTGGAGCGAGCGGGAGAGTCTCATGGTACAGTCAAGAGGGGGTAAAGTGTGCGTTGGGAAGAAGGTCCTGATCTCGAAAGAGGGTCTGGACGGCGAAGGTATAGTCTGTAAGTGTTTTGGCTTTCCGCATGGCCTTCAGAGGTTTTTCCGGGGCGGGGAAGAGGTGGGACCAATAAAACCACAGCTCTTTCATTTTACC
>JAHHRP010000082.1 GCA_020025735.1 Evtepia sp. | reverse complement strand
CCGTCTATGGAGGTGACTCCTTTCCTACGACAGAGGACAGTCTCGGGGGTGATGGCTTTGCCTTTTTGGCAATAGGCACAGCTGGGGGTGATTTTTTTGGCAAACAGCATGACATTCCCTCCCGGAATCGTTATGGGATATGCTTATTATAGCTGGTTCCTTTTGTCTTTTCCATCCTTTTTTGGGAAGAGAGAAAAAAAGATATGCCTGCCAATCCCCAGAGTAAGTCAATCTCCTGACGGAGTGGGAAAGGGGAGGAGAGAGGCAGTATCGGTGTCATCGCTGGTAAGGCCAATGGGAATGCCAGCAATGCCAGGGAAGTGATCCCAGCAGCGAGTATCCCCTGAAGAAATTTTGCCCGAAGATATGGTCCCATTGGGACCCCAGCTGCCTGCCAGAATGGGAGAGATTGGCAGTGAACGGACAAGCCTCCCCAGCCTAGAAGAAAAGCTGCCATAGGGAGGGCTAAGGAGGAGGAGGTTGCTTCTGCCAGAGCAGTTGTCCCGGTGGATAGCTCCATAAGACCAATGAAAAAACTGCGGCATAGTGTGTTGGTATATTCTCCAGGAAAGAGGCTGGATAACGCATCGACACAAAGGGGAAGAAGGCCAGAGGCCTCTGTCAGGGCAGTGAGGACAGAAAAGAGAATCACATAGGAACAAACCCCCAATGTGGCAGAAAACCCATCCCGCACACAACGTGGAAATTCTGTGGCAAGAGAAGAGAAGGAGACAGACGGAACAGAGTGGCTGTACAGATGGCGCAGACTTCCCTCTGTGACTCGTGTGGCAATGCCCACCAGAAGCGCAGCAGCCAAATTGGCACCCAAGAGCAGGAAACCGGCTTTTTTTTCTCCAAAAACCCCCACACCTACGGCACCGATGAAAAATGCGGGGCCGCAGTTGTTGCAGAATTGGGACAGGCGGCAGGCTTCTTTTTGGCTGCACTCTCTGCGCTGCACCAACTGGGCGATGGTCCTGGCACCCACAGGATAGCCACCGATTAAGCCAAGTCCCAGAGCAGCCGCACCCGGACTGCCCACGCCAAAGAGTGGACCCATGAGGTGTTCCAATGGTCTGGCGCAGGCAGAGGCCAACCCAGTAGAGATCATCAGGGAAGAGAGGACGAAGAAGGGAAAGAGGGAGGGAATCAGCAAATCCAAGCACAAGCGGATGCCTTTTCGGGTTGCTTCTACGCTGGTTTCTGGAAAACGGAACAGTAGAAAGCCCAAAAGAACCAGAGCGATGCCCTCTGCCAGTATACATCCATAGCGTTTCATAATCTACCTCCTGACCGTCTTCTGAAACGGTATGCGGCTGCGGATGAAAACTTGCTTCATAAGGTGCTATTGCTACGGGAGCTGGAATCGGCTATAATAAAGTGAAATTTCCTGGAAAGAGAGTTTTACTATGAAAAAAAGAATTGTTGCCGCAATAGGGGCGGTCCTCCTGATCCTTGCTGCAGTAGGATGTGGTGTTGCACAGTCCGGGGAAGAGAAACAGGTATCTAAGACAAATCTCATGCTGGATACTGTGGTTCAAATTACACTCTATGACTGGGATGATCCGGGGACCATCGACCTGGCTTTTGATGAGATCCGCCGCTTGGAAAGTTTACTTAGCGTGGAGAAAGAAGGCAGTGACTTGGATCGACTTTCCCAAGCAGCCGGCAAGACATGGGTGGAGATCTCACCTGAGACGGAGGAAGTGCTTCGTCTTTCAAAAGAGTACAGCGCACTCTCTCAGGGATATTTTGATGTGACAACCGGCCCTTTGGTGTCTCTGTGGAATATCCACAACGGGGAGGGACATTATCCGACTTCGGAGGAGCTGGAAGAGGTACTTCCTCTCATTGGCAGTGATGACTTGTTGGTTGAAGAAGGCAGGGCGTATCTCGCTCGGGAGGGGATGGTCGCTAACCTGGGTGCCATTGCCAAGGGATATATTGCAGACAAGGTGAAAGACCTCCTTTTGGCGCAGGGCGTGGAACACGCGGTACTTAACCTGGGACGGAACATCTTGCTCATTGGCGGAAAAGAGGCTGGTGTGGACTTTACTGTGGGTGTACAGGACCCGAACAAGGCAGAAGGTGAACTGGCAGACGTGGTGACTGTATCAGATAAGAGTGTGGTGACCTCTGGCATTGATGAACGGAAGTTTGTTCATGGGGGCAAAACCTATCACCACGTTTTGGATCCTTTTACTGGTTTTCCAGCGGATACAGGTTTGGCTTCTGTAACGATCATTTCAGAGGATTCAGTCCAAGGAGATGCGCTGTCTACGTCCTGTCTGTTGTTGGGGCAAGAGAAGGGAATGGCGTTGGTGGAGCGGTTGGAAGGAGTAGAGGCTCTGTTTCTCACCACAGATGGCACCCAGATCCATTCTTCTGGTTATGAAGCTTATCGTTTTCAGGAAGGAATCAAGTAAAAAGGGATGGGAAGACCACAGGCACGCAGCGGTGAGAGCAGACCGCAGCGTGCCTGTTTTGTGCTGTTTGGGAGAGCAGGGAGAAATTCTCATTTCCGCTGAAGAAAGAAGACGTGCAACCTTTCAAAACTGTAAGGTTTTTGACAAAAATGTAAGGGAAAGCGATTGATGCATTTCTGTATTAAGTATATAATACAGAAGAAGTTTGAACCGTAGGGAGGAATTGCGATGACATTGTTGGAAGTGAAAGCACTGAAAAAAAACTATACCACCCGTCTGGGAGGACATTTGGTTCCTGCCCTGACCAACGTAAATTTTTCCGTGGAACAGGGAGAGTATTTGGCTATCATGGGAGAATCAGGATCAGGGAAGACCACGTTGCTAAACATTGTGGCTACCTTGGATCAGCCCACGGGAGGACAGGTTTTATTGGATGGTAAGGATATCGGAAAGATCCGGGAGAGAGACTTGGCAGATTTTCGCCGGAAACATTTGGGGTTTGTCTTTCAGGATTTTAATTTGCTGGATACGTTTTCCCTGCGGGACAACATTTATCTGCCCTTAGTTCTCTCTGGGGTAGGCCATAAGGAAATGGATCGCCGCCTAGAGCCGCTGTCCAAAAAACTGGCCATTGGAGATATTTTGGATAAGTATCCCTATGAAGTTTCTGGAGGGCAGAAACAGCGGGCAGCGGTGGCACGGGCTTGTATCACCGATCCTCGGCTTTTGCTGGCGGACGAACCCACAGGAGCCTTGGACTCCCGTGCTGCGGACCAGCTGCTGGATTTGTTTGCCCAGTTGAATCGGGAGGGACAGACCATTCTTATGGTAACGCACTCTGCCCGGGCAGCCAGCCGGGCGGGGCGGGTCCTGTTTATCAAAGACGGAGAGGTGTTCCATCAGCTCTACCGGGGAGACCGCTCCAATGAAGCCATGTTCAGCCAGATCGCGGACACCCTCACCGCCTTGGCCACAGGGGGTGGTGACCGTGGGTAAACTCTTTTTTCCCAAAACAGCTGCGGGGAATCTGGTCCGAAACCGACGGTTTTTCTTCCCGTATCTGTTGACAGGTTTGCTGACGGTGGCGATGTTTTATAATATCACCTTTCTCGCCTGGCATCAGGAAATTAGGAATATGCCCGGTGGGGAGACGATCCCTTCTATTATGTATCTTGGCGTTATCGTGATAGGGATCTTCTCAGTGATCTTTTTGCTCTATACCAACAGCTTCCTCATAAAACGTCGGTACAAGGAAATTGGCTTATATAACATCTTGGGGATGTCTAAACGGCACATTGCCCTGGTGCTTCTGTGGGAGACCATTTACACTTGCCTCATCACGATTGTGGGAGGTCTGCTGCTGGGTATCCTCTTGTCCAAACTGCTGCTGATGATTTTGTACAAAGTGCTTTTCTTTTCGGTGGCTTTTGGCTTTTCTGTGAATCCGATGTCCCTAACGATTACTACGCTTTTGTTTGTGGGGATCTATTTGGTGGCTCTGGGATGCAATCTTCTTCACGTTAGATTGTCAAAACCAGTGGAACTTCTGCGCGGTGGCAATGTAGGGGAGAAGGAACCCAAAGTCAAATATATTCTCACTATTTTGGGCTTGCTCACTTTGGGGATAGGGTACTATATTGCCATCTCCACAGAATCCCCTCTGGATGCTTTGATGCTCTTTTTCCTGGCAGTCATCTTGGTGATTGTTGGTACATATTGTCTTTTTACGGCGGGTTCTATTGCGTTTCTAAAAGCCATGAAAAAGCGAAAGTCGTATTACTATCAGGCCAAACACTTCATTGGCATCTCCGGGATGCTTTACCGCATGAAACAAAATGCCATAGGGCTAGCCAATATCTGTATTCTCTCCACGATGGTTTTGGTTATGATCTCTACTTGCGTTTGTATGTATCTTGGGGTAGAGGATGCGATGGACACGATGTATCCTCATGATATCACATACACCAGAGTTCAGCCTGGAGGGGAGTGGCAGACGACGGAAGAGGTTCAGGAGGAGATCCTGACTCTGGTTCAGCAATCTGGACTAACCCCGAAAAAAACACAGGCGGTGGATGTGATGCGGCTCATCAATACCACAGCGCAGGGGTCCACGTTTTCCTGTGCTGGACCAACAGACGACGAGTTTGGGAATTTGGTCTACACAGAGATCATCACAGCCCAAAGCTACACCCAAATTACCGGTGAGCCGCTCAAACTTGCGCCCAATCAGGTGGTTATCTACACCACCGAAAATGATGGTGACTGGACCGAGGTGACCGTGTTGAACAAGACGTTTTCCATCACCCAGTGGCTGACAGAGTCTCCCACCGGAAAACACCAAGCCTATTCTGACCGGGAGCTGCTCTTGATTGTCTCTGATGTGTCCGTTCTGGAGGAACTTTTGCAGCAGAAGATGGAAAAAGAAACCATGAATGGTCAAGCCAACTGGGATTTTTCCATGGATTTTGACGGGATGGATAAGGAAAGGGTAGAGGAACTTTACGATCAGCTGCGTCAGCTTACCATAGAGACAGAAAATACAGACAGGGTTTCCTGTCGTGCGATAGAAGAGAGTCAGTTTTACACAATGTATGGCGGCTTTCTTTTCCTGGGGCTCTTCTTGGGCGCCCTGTTCCTCATGGCTACGGTTCTCATCATCTATTACAAGCAAATCTCTGAGGGATATGAGGATAAGGAGCGCTTTGCCATTTTAGAAAAAGTAGGGATGAGTCAGCATCAGATTCGTGCCTCCATCCGCAGCCAGGTGCGGACAGTTTTTTTCCTGCCGCTTATTGGGGCGGTAATCCATCTGGCTGTGGCCTTTAAGATGATCGTCAAGATTCTATCGACCCTCAACTTGATGAATCTCTCTCTGTTTGCTCTGTGCTGTCTAGGGACCGTATTGGTCTTTGGGATAGGATATCTTGTGATTTATCGTCTTACCGCAAGGACGTATTATAAAATTGTCCGCTGACCCCCCATCTGTTTTTCCAAAATACAGCCAAGACAAAGCCGTGGAACTTTCTTGCCAGATCCACGGCTTTGCGCTATGATAAATTGGAAAGGAGAACAGCCTATGTACCGTATCTATCTGGTGGAGGATGACCGGATCATTGCTGATACCATTGCCCAAAAGTTGTCATCCTGGGGATTCACTGTCAAGTGTACAGAGGACTTTTCTAACGTGATGGGGGAATTTGTGGCCTTCCAGCCTCACTTGGTCCTGCTGGATATTACCTTGCCCTTTTATAACGGATACCACTGGTGTCAGGAAATTCGGCGGGTCTCTCGGGTACCAATCTTGTTTCTCTCCTCGGCGGCAGAAAACATCAATATCGTCATGGCCATCAACATGGGAGCGGATGACTTTATTTCTAAACCATTTGATTTGTCGGTGATGCTGGCGAAGGTCCAAGCAGCCCTCCGTCGGGCGTATGACTATCAAGGGGAAAGTAACCTCATCGAGCACAATGGTGTGGTATTCAACAGCTTGGAGTGTACTGTGGTCTATGGAGGGAAACGGGCAGAACTAACAAAAAATGAGACACGAATGATGCAGCTTTTACTGGAGAACAAGCCAAACGTAGTCTCACGGGATGACCTAATGGCTGCCCTGTGGGCTTGTGATGCTTATGTGGATGAAAACACCCTGTATGTCAACATGACGAGACTGCGGAAAAAACTGGAGAGTATTGGCCTGCATACGTTTATCCACACAAAAAAAGGGTTAGGATATATGGTGCCATGAAGGGAAGAAAACTTTTTCTGGCTTGGCTGTCCAGCTGCCGCTTGGCAGCCACCGCGTGGCTTTTCTGTGTTCTGATGAGCATGGTGATTTTTTGGCTCTATGGTCTGCCGGGAGAGGCACTATGCTATCTCCTCTGTTTGTGTGTAACGGGGAGTGCCCTCTTAGCAGGAATTGGCTTTGTCCGCTTTCGGAGAAAACACAGGGTTCTTGTGCAGATGGAGCAAGGGATTTTGGTAGACCCGGAAAATCTACCTGAGGCTGACAGCCTGATTGAAGAGGATTATCTTCATTTGGTCCACCGTCTGGTTTGGGAGAAACGACAGGATCAGGCCAAAGCAGATGGTGCGTTGGCAGATAGGATGGCCTATTATACCCTTTGGGTCCATCAGATCAAGACCCCTATTGCTGCGATGGATTTGTTGCTCCAGGCAGGGCAGGGGAAGACCACGGAAATGGAAATCGAACTGCAAAAGATCACCCAATATGTAGACATGGTCCTGCAATATCTTCGCCTGGATAGTGATAGCCGGGACTTGGTGTTGCGGGCGTGTTCTTTGGATGATGTGGTGCGGCAGACGGTGCGGAAATATGCGAAAGTCTTTATTTTGAAAAAGATACGCCTGATGGTTGAGGACACAGGACAGATTGTTCTCAGCGATGAGAAGTGGTTGGCGTTTCTGTTGGAGCAGCTCCTCTCCAATGCGTTGAAGTATACGTCCTCTGGGGGGACGATCTCCTTATACTGGGAGGGAGACGGCACGCTGGTGTTGAGAGACAGTGGTATTGGGATTGCCTCTGAGGATTTACCCAGAGTGTTCGACAAAGGATTTACCGGGCAAAATGGCCGGATGGATAAAAAGGCTTCTGGAATTGGCCTCTATCTTTGTCGGCGCGTGGCAGACCTGTTGGGGCATACCCTCACGATTGCTTCCCAGCAAGGAAAAGGAACTCAGGTCCGCATCGGGTTGCAGCGACCCAGGTTCGAGGTGGAATAAACGGGATGGAAAGACCCCCCTCATTCGCTTCAGGTATGGTAGAAGCGAATGAGGGGGGGTCTTGTCATGCTGTTTTTGTAAGTACAGGAGTCTGCCAGGTCAACAGGAGGAAACGGACTGCCAGAAATACACCGCTAAGCAGGAGAAAGAGATAGAAGCTGACGGACCGACTCAAGAGCATCGCTCCCGGTAGGATCGCCGCTGGGAAGATGGTTTGATATAGGAGAAGGAATCCACCTTCTGTCAGCCCCACAGCGCCGGGGAGAGGGAGGGAGGAGACCGATAGGAACAATACAGCCTGAAGTCCAACCACATGCCACAGCGACTGACCGCTTAAGCCAAAGGCCAAGTAGACCCAGAAGGGGATGCTATGGTAAGCAGTCAGCTGGACCAGAGAGGTGAGGAACATGGCTGCCAGCTGCTTTTTGTGGGTCCGGCAGCACTGTACGCACTGGCGAAGATCTTTCCACTGGTTTTTTCCCCAAGCTTCCCAATCTGCCGCTCGACGGGGGAAGAAACGGCGAAGGGGATGCATCAGTCCTCGTCCTAAAGCAGGAAGCACTCGCGGAGAGACCACTGCACCAGTAAGTAGGATGACGGTGAAAAGATTCAAGACAGCGCCCACCAGGAAACAAAGCATGACGCCATGGGGCATAAGGAACAACTGGGTTTGATGGAGGAAAAATCCGACCAGCCCCAAAACCACTGCGGCCAGCTGGAAGGAGAAGAAGTCCAGCAGCAGGGCCAACGCACTGGGGGCAGGAGCATGTCCATCCCGATACATGACATATAGCTGCATGGGCTGTCCACCAGAGGCAGAAGGGGTGACAGAACTGAAGAAAAAACCTGTAATGGCATACAGAAGGCAGGAGGAAAAGGATACAGGGGAGCCAAACAGAGTGAAACCACGCTGAATGTTTTTGGCTTCACAGCAGAAAAATATTCCCATGCAGCAAGCCCCCACCCCCAAAAGAGGAAGGTTTACCTGTTTTAGTGCAGCAGCAAGCTGTCCAGGCTCTTGGCCCTTCAGGACGAGATAGAAGGTAAGACCAAGCAGCAGAAGAAAGAAACTGCCGCAAAGGACCCCTTTTTTCCAAGGTAACTTATTCATAGTGCTCCAAAGTCTGAAAGTGGAAGCCTTGTGCAAGCCACTCAGGCAGCTGAATTTCCAAGGCTTGAATGGTCTTAGCCGGGGCACCTGGGGCTCCCCGACCATCGTGGAGACAGATCACCGCCCCTGGCCAAGTTCTCTGTTTCAGGCGGGAGGCGATCTCCTCTGGGGTGATGTCGTTCTGCCAGTCCTGGGCCATGATATCCCACAGCACGGGCTGTAAGGAATGCATTTTAATTTGATGGAAAGAACTCCAGTTGCATACGCCCCAGGGTGGACGGAAGTAACGTGTCTTGACACCAACATGGGCAAGATCTTCCAGCCCCTTACAAAAATCTTGTCGGGTTTGCCGCGGTGTCATGAGATA
>JAHHRP010000081.1 GCA_020025735.1 Evtepia sp. | reverse complement strand
AGTTTAACCTTTTTCTACAAAAAATTCAACCAAAATATTAAATGATGATAATGCTAAAACCAAGAGATCGGAACCTTACACAATGAAATTGACTTGGATTCTTTTCAGGTGTACATAGAAGACGAAAGTATTTTCCGCCAAATCACCCTGGTGGAAAACAACTATACACTCACAAAAGCATGCAGAAAAACACAGAGGCCGCCGCCATTGCTATCTTCTACTTCATTCTATTCTTAACGGCCTAATGGAAACCAAAAGCGCGAGAGCTGACCTTTGCTCTCGCGCTTCTGATTTTTACTCCTCCATGGCGGAAATCAATCCCACTCGGCGGGCATGGCGTCCACCTTCAAAGGCTGTATTGAGAAAGACTTCTACGATCCGCTCAGCCAAATTTGGCCCTACCATGCCGGCTCCCATAGCCAACATGTTGGCATCATTGTGTCGGCGGGTCATTTCTGCTGCCAGGGGATCACTGCACAAAGCGCAGCGAATGCCTTTCACCTTGTTGGCCGCAATAGAAATACCAATGCCTGTGGTGCAGATGACGATCCCCTTCTCACAAGCACCGGAAGATACCGCCTCCGCAGCTGCTTTCCCATAGACGGGATAATCACAGCTGTCCATGTTATCACAGCCATAGTCCTTGTACGCAATGCCTTTCGTGTCCAGATAAGCTTTGACCCGCTCTTTTAGGGGAAATCCCCCGTGGTCAGAACCCAATGCAATCATGGTCCTCTCCTCCTTTTTTCGGTGCCAGGCGAGCAAACGCCTGCGTTTACTTCAACCGGAACATCTCCGGTTTGCGCTGATGATAGACTGCCACATAACGAAAACCACAGTCCTGCATCATTGCATACGCCTCCCGAATTCCCCGGCCCAAAGGAATCGGTGCATGGGCATCGGACCCCACAGTAATGATCTCTCCTCCCAGTTCCTTATACACTTTAAGCAGAGGGAGCCACTCAGCCAATGTCTGGCCTTTCCAGGTATTGATCTCAATTCCTCTCCCAGATGCAATGGCCAATCGGAGGATCTCCCGGATTTCCTCTTGATACCGCGCAAGACTGGGGGTCTCATAAGGACCGGTCATATATCGCAGGGGATAAATCACATGACCAACCACATCGTAATAAGGTGCGGCAGCCATCTTCAGCATAGAGGCAAAATAGTTGTCTAAGGCCTGGTAACACTCTTCCAAAGTCTCATAAGACAACATGTAAAAATCCCGTCCCCCATCCTTCTCGTCCATATTATGACAAGAACCGATGACAAAATCCAAACCTGGTTGGCTCAGAATCTTCTCTGCTGCCTCGGGATAAAGGTGCCCCATGCCAAACTCTAGGCCCATCGGGAGAGCCATCCGCGTCCCGAACGTATCCAGCATCTCCTTCCGTTCCCGGAGCACGGCTTTCCAATCATATTCCAGGGTCCGTTCCCCTTCCAGACTCAAAAGATCGCAGTGGTCGGTCAAACACATCACGTCCAAGCCATATTCCAAAGCCTGCTTGGCCATTTCAACCATAGGGGCATTGCTATCTGGAGAAACACGAGAGTGGGTATGACAATCGGCAAACATCGTTTTTTTCCTTTCCTAGTGGGAACGGTTACTTCTTCTTTTTCTTGTGGAAAATCGAGCGTTCCCCGTTTTCCATCTGTCCAACAGCAGGGATTTCTCCCATCGTTTCTGCAAATTTCCGCAGCGCTTGCCGCTGTTCTTCGGTCAAATTCCGCGGAATCTCCACCCGGACCGTAACATACTGATCCCCGCGGCCACG
Source organism: Evtepia sp. (assembly GCA_020025735.1). Lineage (GTDB taxonomy): Bacteria > Bacillota > Clostridia > Oscillospirales > Oscillospiraceae > Evtepia. The sequence goes on along the minus strand of JAHHRP010000081.1, from coordinate 6,911 downwards.
GCCGTTGAGGTTGGGAACCCCCTTACCACCCAGGCGGAGCGTTGTACCTGGCTGCGTCCCCGGTTCTATCTTACACTTAATCTTACCATCCAGAGAGGGAATCTCCACTTCACCACCCAAGGTAGCCTGGAGGATGGAGACCGCCTGGTCCAGATAGATGTGGGACCCTTCCCGGCGCAGCCGCGGATGAGGCGTAACATTGATGGCCACAATCAGATCTCCCGCAGGACCCCCATTGCGACCCATATCGCCCTGACCCCGCACAGAAATGGCCTGACCGTTGTCGATTCCTGCTGGGATCTTCACATGCACCTTCTTTTTCTGCCGTACACCGCCGGTGCCAGAACAAGCCTTACACTTCTGGTGGATAATCTTCCCCTCTCCTCGGCAGTTGGGGCAGACCGTAGAAGTAGACATCGTGCCAAATACCGTCCGCTGCTGCATCCGCACCTGGCCAGAACCGTGACACTCAGGACACACCTCAGCTGTGGTCCCTGGCTCACAGCCACTGCCACCGCACACATCGCAGCTCTCCACATGGGTAATTGTCACATCTTTCTCACAACCAAAGGCAGCCTCTTCTAAGGTCAGGGTGAGACCAGTCCGCACAGTACTTCCCTTTGCCGGACCCGTCCGACCACTGCTGCCGCCTCCACCGCCAAACCCACCGAAGCCTCCGAAAAAGGAGCCGAAAATATCTCCCATATCAAAGCCGCCGAAGCCTCCACCAGGACCACCAGCGCCGAAGTTGGGATCTACGCCAGCAAAGCCGAACTGGTCATACTTGGCTCGTTTTTCCTTGTCTGAAAGGACCTCATAGGCCTCGTTGATCTCCTTAAAGCGGGCCTCAGCAGCTTTGTCTCCGGGATTCAAGTCCGGGTGGTTCTGCTTGGCCAGCTTCCGATATGCTTTTTTCAATTCGTCATCCGAGGCGCCCTTTTTGACCCCCAGGACTTCGTAATAATCTCTTTTTTTCTGGTCTGCCATAGCGTTCTCACCTCACAATAGGCTTAGGAGGGGCACAGACTCCCTCCCTTATCTTCGCACAAGCAGGGGGACAGGAAACCCTGTCCCCCTCTGCCGCGTCTGCTTTCCAATTACTGGTCATCCACCACAGTGTAGTCTGCATCCACTACATCGTCCGGCCCTTTCCCAGCATTGCCTCCGGCCTGCTGACCATCAAAGCCTGCACCACCCATGTCGGGACCAGGCTGTGCCCCCTGAGCGCCAGTCTGCTGGTACATTTTTTCACTGACTTTATAGAACGCCTGTGTTAGGCTCTCAGTCGCCGCTTTAATGGCCTGGGTATCGGTGCCTTTCAGGGCTTCTTTGACCTTGTTGATCTCAGCCTCCAGCTCACTGACCTCACCAGCATCCAGCTTATCCTTCATCTCTTCCAAAGCCTTTTCGCTCTGGTATACCATCTGGTCTGCCTGGTTCCGGGTATCCACCTCTTCCTTGCGCTGGGCATCCTCCGCAGCAAACTGCTCGGCTTCCTTGACCGCTTTCTCAATGTCCTCTTTAGACATGTTGGTGGAAGAAGTAATGGTGATATGCTGCTCGGTACCAGTACCCAAATCCTTGGCCGATACATTCACAATACCATTGGCATCAATGTCAAACGTCACCTCAATCTGAGGCACACCCCGGCGGGCAGGCGCAATCCCATCCAGGCTGAAACGACCCAGGGTCTTGTTATACTGCGCCATCTCACGCTCTCCCTGGAGGACATGGACCTCTACGCTGGTCTGATTATCAGCAGCAGTCGTAAAGACCTGGCTCTTCTTGGCAGGGATGGTGGTGTTCCGCTCAATGAGCTTGGTCATTACGCCACCCATGGTCTCAATGCCCAGGGACAGAGGGGTTACGTCCAACAGCAGCAGGCCCTTCACATCGCCAACCAGCACGCCGCCCTGGAGGGCTGCGCCCATGGCCACACACTCATCAGGGTTGATTCCTTTAAATCCTTCTTTCCCTGTGAGCTTCTTAACCACATCCTGCACAGCAGGAATCCGGCTGGAACCACCAACCATAAGAACCTTGGCAATCTCGCTGCCAGACAACCCTGCATCACTCATCGCCTGACGCACAGGTCCTGCGGTATCCTCCACCAGTTTGGCAGTAAGCTCATTAAACTTTGCCCGGGTGAGCGTCAGGTCCAGATGCTTAGGACCGGTAGCGTCGGCAGTAATATAGGGCAGGTTAATGGCAGAGGATGTCACTCCAGACAGCTCGATCTTGGCTTTTTCTGCTGCTTCCTTCAAGCGCTGCATCGCAACCTTATCCGTACTCAGATCAATGCCCTCGCTCTTCTTGAACTCGGCCACCATCCAGTCCATCACACATTTGTCAAAGTCATCGCCGCCCAGGCGGTTGTTGCCCGCAGTTGCCAGCACCTCGATGACGCCATCCCCGATCTCCAGGATAGATACGTCGAAGGTACCGCCGCCCAGGTCGTAAACCATAATCTTCTGGTCGGATTCCTTATCCACACCATAAGCCAGAGCCGCAGCAGTTGGCTCGTTAATAATCCGCTTGACCTCCAGGCCGGCAATCTTACCAGCATCCTTGGTGGCCTGCCGCTGGGCATCGGTGAAGTATGCGGGCACCGTGATGACTGCCTCCGTGACCGTCTGACCCAGATAGGCTTCTGCATCTGCCTTCAGCTTCTGCAAAACCATAGCAGAGATCTCCTGGGGCGTATACGACTTATTGTCAACATTCACTTTGTAGTTGGAACCCATCTCACGCTTGATGGAAATGACGGTTCGGTCGGGGTTGGTGATGGCCTGGCGCTTTGCCACTTGGCCCACCATCCGCTCGCCGTCCTTGGAAAACGCTACAATGGAAGGGGTTGTACGGTTGCCTTCTGCATTGGGGATAACGACAGCCTCGCCGCCCTCCATAACGGAAACACAGGAGTTTGTCGTTCCCAAATCGATACCAATGATTTTAGACATAATATTGTTCCTCCTTATCAAGAACAGATCACTGTTGTGTATTTGTTTGGTTTCTGCCGCAGTGGTGCAGCATTCTCTTCCGCAAGCATTTTGGCTCTTAGTTTGCCACCTTTACCATCGCGTGGCGAATCACCTTATCGCCCATCTTGAAGCCTGCCTGGAAAACCTCTGCCACAATATTTTCTCCCAAAGTCTCGTCTTCCATGTGCATAACAGCATTGTGAACATTAGGATCAAAGGTTTCATTCTGGGCAGGGATTTCTTCGATCCCCAGCTTTTCCAGCACAGTTTTCAACTGCTGCATGGTCATCTGCACCCCCTTGGCATACGCCTCATCGGCAGTCTCCTGCTTTAAGGCGCGCTCCAAGTTGTCATAGACAGGCAGCAGCTCTCGAATCGTGTCTGCTTTGGCTGAGGTCCAAGCATTTTCCTTTTCCTTCTGGCTTCGCTTACGGTAGTTATCGTATTCCGCCAACAGGCGCAGATATTTGTCTTCCTGCTCTCGCAGCGCTTGCTGGAGTGTTTCCTCTTCAGAAGACTCCTTTGCCGCTTCTGGGGTTTCAATCACTTCTTCAGCGGTCTCCTCCACGGCTTCCTCAGGAACCTGGTTCTGATCATTCTCTTTCTTATTCATGGAATCTGATGTCCTCCTCATTCTTCAGAATCACTTCCAGCAGGGGGTGGGATTTCTCCTTTGCCGAACATCCGTGAGAGTCCCTCAGCAAAGTAAGACAGCCGAGCTGCCAAATCCGCGTAATCCATCCGGGTGGGGCCTACCACCCCGATGATTCCCTGCATACCGCTGCCAATGTCATAGCTGGCCATGATGACACTGGAATCTTTTAGCTCATCGGCCACATTTTCCGGGCCGATGAGAATTTTCACATGTTCCCCCTGGACCACTGGCAGTTCAGCTCCCTCTCCCATCTCTGATAAGAAATTCATGAGGGGCTCTGCCCGTTCTAAACTCTGGTATTCCGGGTGGGCCAGCAACGTGGGGATCCCGGCTGTGTGAATGACATTGGTCTCCAGTTCCTCCAGAAGCTCCATCGCGAAGGAAACCACCAGACGAATCAGGCCATAGGCTTCTCCTCCCGCATGGGATGCTACCCGTGCCAGTTCTGGTGACAGTTCCTCCAGCGTCAGCCCTGTAAAGGAGGTATTGAGCAAAGTACCCAACAACTGCAACTGGGTTTCCGAGAGGGGGTCAGACAGCCGAAAAAGTTTGTTTCTCACCAACTGTCCGTCCGTCATAAGAACGGCAATAAAGGATGACTCCTCCACCATCAGCAGATCATAACGAACAATGGTGGCTTTCTTGGTCCCTTTGGTGAGGGCAAACGTGGGGTATTTCGTTAGTTGGGAAATGATCTTTCCCGCCTCGGTCATCACCTGATCCATTTCTCGAATCTTCAGGTTCAGCGCTTCATTGATCTTCTGGGCCTCCTGCATGGTCAGCCGATGTTCCTCCATGAGTTCATTGACGTATAGCCGATACCCTTTGGGAGACGGGATCCGTCCGGCGGAGGTGTGGGGCTGTTCCAAATATCCCTGGGTCTCCAACTCTGCCATTTCGTTGCGGATGGTGGCAGAGGAGACCTTCAGGCCGGCGCTGGCCACAATCGCCTTGGAGCCAACAGGTTCTGCGGTCTGTATGTAGTTTTCTACCACCGCGCGAAGGATCTGTTTCTTGCGCTCCGACAGTTCCATGTCCAGGCCTCCTTTGGCCTTTCAAATCTTTTTAGCACTCATTCTCTTCGAGTGCTAAAGTTAATGTAGCACTTCCCCCTCAAAATGTCAAGCGCTCGAAAAAAAATATCTTATCTTCTTGGGACTTTCAGGACTTTTCATAGTTTTGTGACCCGCCATCCTTGGTTTTCGTGCAATCTTTGCACCTTGCAGCCGAGACTGCCAACCCTTCCTCCTGTGGTCGATCCCAAAAAAAGAGGCCGCCAGTCTCTCCCAAAGAGGAGAGACCCGCGGCTCTCTGCGAACAGTTTATCGTTTTATAAAATTGCCTCAGGTTTCCCCCTGACGCAGACGCTCGATCAGAGACTGCTGAGACACTCGCCAGGATACCACCAAGGGTACAAAACATCCCAGCAGCAAGAAAATCGGCAACAGGATGAGAATGGGCGTGATTGTCAGGCGATAGGTAAAGAACCAAAACAAACGCTCCAAACTAGAGGCAGACAGAGGCCCTAACACCAGAGTCAATCCCAAGGATAAGAAAATCGCTCCCAGCGCGTAAAACAATCCTTCCCAGACCAACATGGCCTTTAGCTGCCATCCCGTCATACCAATCGATTGAAGAACAGCAAATTCCCGCCGTCTGGTGAGAATCCCCATGAGGATCGCATTGAAAAAGTTCAATACGCCCACCAAGCCTACAATGAAACTCAGCGCGCCTCCTAAGATCAAAAACATCGATCGGAAGCCTTCAAACTCCCCTTGATAGGTTGCCTTACTGACGTAATCATACATGGGATGTTCCTTTTCTGTATAGTCGATCAGGAAGTTCTCCATCTCTTGGGTCCTCTCCTTCTCGGTGTCAAATGCATAGAGCATCACACTATCGCTCTTTGTCTCTGTGCAAAAGGTTTGATCGTTGAGTACAAATCCATCATCACCATAGTATCCATAGTCCAAAGAGATAGGGATTGCTACCAAAGCTACCACCTCATAGTCCACCTCGCGATACGCAGCAGCACGGGAAGCATATTCCTTTGTCGCCGGAGGTTCCGACCCAAAGATCTCTCCCGTAGCAGGGTCATAGTATTCGTACGCATCCACATAGCGCAGCGTAATGGTATCTCCCAGTCGCGCCCAGTGGGAGTCCCGTTCCGCTTTTCCATAGTCGTCGGTGCTCACAACAGCAGCAATGGCGTGCCCACCTGGTTCATAGAGTTTAGACAGATCTCCTTCCACTACGTTCAGCCGATCCAATGCGAAAGGCTCCATGCCATAGAGTTGGGCCCCATCGAAAAGCAAACCCGCTTCGTCTCGCTCCATTGCAGCGATCTTCTCCTTCAACTGCTCAGTGGTATACCACCTATTATTATTCTGAGAAAACCACTCCTCTGTCACGCTCTCCAGCACCGGCGTTGTCTTTCCATAGACCCGCCCTCCCTCTGTGATTCCTCCCTGCGCCTTTATCTCGTCAATCACTTCTTGGGGCAACTCCATCTCTGGGTTAAATAGCTCGCCTCCTGTCTGGAAATGTTTCCCGTCAGCCACAACAAAGTCACTGCAGCTACGCCCAGCAAGATACTTGTCCATATCAAACCCCCGGGTGAAGGTCACAGTCATGGTGGTCAAAACCACTGCCAGAGACAAAGAAAGAATCGTAATCACTGTTTTGCCTTTGCTGCGGCTCAAGTTTGCCCAAGCCATAGAGCAAGCCGTCACCTTTCCGCTCTTTTTTTCTTTTCTCTTTATACCACTACCTTCGGTGTATCGCAGCGCCTCAATGGGTGACACCTTCGCCGCCATCTTTCCAGGCTTGGCACAGGAAAGCAAAACCGTAAAGAGCGCAAACAGCGCTGCCCCCACAAAGATCACCGGCCGCACAGAGACCACACTTCTCACACCGTTCAGGCGGTGAATCACCATAGGGGTCAGCTGTCCTCCCACCAGCCAACCCAAAAGCAAACCAATCGGAATGCTGACAAAACTGAGCAGCAGCGCCTGTTGACGCAGCAGCATTTTGATCTGTCGGCCTGTTGTTCCAATGGTTTTCAGCAACCCATAAAAGCGAATGTCGTTGGTCACGGAAATCTGGAACACATTATAGATAATCAAATATCCGGTGATCACAATCAGCAACAACATCCCCCCTAAGACCAGCACCGTTAGAGGGTCCATATTTTCAGCCAGCTTGGCCCCAGTGTAGCCCCAGTTGACCCCAATAGCAGCAAAACTGTCTCCCTGATCTCGCTCTTGATTCTGGTA
>JAHHRP010000080.1 GCA_020025735.1 Evtepia sp. | reverse complement strand
GTACTATATTGACCAGAATACCAATGAACTCTGGCGGCAAGATCTTGTCACGGGACAGGAGATGGTTCTCTATGCGGCTCCGGTGTCCATGGGTGAGGAGGAGCAGGAGGAGCCTGAGAAGGGGGCGCTTGAGGTGATGCAGGGCATTTTGGCAGGAGAGCTGCCAAAGGAACGCTATGATGTGGCCCTTTTCCTGGACAATGTGGAGGAGGAGGTTGTCCGCTTTACTTACCGGGCATCTGATGGTGAAACCAGTTATACGATCACGGTGGACAGCCGGACGGGAGAAGTCCTTTCCCAGGTTTTGCAGGAGGGAGAAGGCTATTCCCAATATATTGGGCCAAGACAGGTTCAGGTGGTCTGGCGGGAGCATCCGAAGGGCTTTACGTATCCAAACTGGGAGGATGACATGGCCTATAATGCTTACCACTGGGAGGATGTGCTGGAACATGGACAGTCTATCCTGCCGCCAGGGACCATGTTGGGGGAACATGGGATAGAGGAAATCCAAGGCGGGCTGCTGGTGGGCTACTGCCGTCAGGGCCAGTTTGATGAGGACGGCAACTATCTGCGTTGGTCAACAGAATATCTTCTTCTTACGCCAGATGGAGAAAACGATTGGCTTCCGAGGGAGGAGAATGGGATTCGGTATTATTATGGTTGTGTACATGATGATTGGCTGTACTATGTTGCGGAGGAATGGGCACCTTTGGAAAATGGAGGCAGACGGATTGTGCAAAGCCTCTGTGCCAAGCAGTTGAAGACGGGAGAGGTGACAAAGATCCAGGGAAGCTGTATCCAAGGTAAGATGGTTACAGATGGGACTTGGCTCTATGTGGCAAATGGGTCCAGAACCGATTGTTACCGTCTGACGCGAGATGAGACAGGCCGCCCCTTGGAAGTGGCCTTGGTGGAGGAAGGCATCTGACCGCGATGAAGCACCACAGAGGTCAGAGAAATGAAAAACACAGCGGAAGCCGTCCTGGTACAGGGGGACGGCTTTCGCTGTGTTTTTTGAAGCATGGGGGGGTTAGGTGTTGGGCAGGGCCATGCTTTTTTCGGCAATTCGGAGGGTTTTGCGTAAGAAGATCGCACTAAGGGTCAGGGAGACCAGTTCAGAGATGGGGAAGGCCAGCCAGACCAGGACCAGATTTCCGGTTTGCGCGAGCAGCCAGGCAGTGGGAAGGAGGACCACGAGCTGGCGGCAGACAGAAACGATAAGACTATGAAAAGGATTCCCGATGGCTTGGCAGACGGAAGTAGAGATGATGCAAAAGCCGGCCAAGACAAAAGACAGGGCGATGGTCCGCAGGGCAGGAATGCCGATTGCCAGCATATTCTCCGAGGCATCAAAGAGAGAGAGCAGTGTACCGGGGAACAGTTCGAAAAGGGCCAGTCCAGCGGCCATAATGACCATAGCGGAGAGGATAGACAGTTTGATGGTCTTTTTGACACGGGCGGCTTTTTTTGCGCCGTAGTTATAGGCTACGATGGGCACCATGCCGTTGTTCAGCCCAAAGACAGGCAAAAAGATGAAACTTTGCAGCTTGAAATAGGAACCCAGCACAGCGGTTGCCGTCGTGGAGAAGGCGATGAGGATATGGTTGAGTCCGAAGACCATCACAGAGCCGATGCTTAGCATAACGATGGAGGGCAGGCCAACGCGGTAAATGCTCTTTACAGTGGGTCCGTGCCAGCGGATATGGCGGAAGGAGATTTGAATTTCTGGGTTGTACTTGAGGTTCAGGAGCAGTGCTGCCACAGAGGCGATGCATTGCCCGATGACAGTGGCCACAGCAGCGCCGGCGATCCCTAAGCGCGGGGCACCGCACAGACCAAAGATGAGGATGGGATCCAGGATGATGTTGGTGACAGCGCCGAGAATCTGGGTATACATGGAAAGGTGAGTTCGGCCGGTGGATTGGAGCAGACGCTCAAAGGTGAACTGGCAGAACAGACCAATAGAGGCGCCCAGACAGATCTGGCCGTAGGCAGTGCCAGCGTTGATGATTTCTTCTACATTTGTCTGGAGGCGGAAAAAGGTGTGAGAAAATCCAAGGCCCAGCACGCAGAAGGCAGCAAAGGAGCATAGGGCCAGGAAAATCCCTGTGTTGGCGGCGCGAAAGGCGTTGTCGTCTTCTTTTGCGCCCAGAGAGCGGGAGAGCAGGGTGTTGATGCCAAGGGTGGTACCAGCGCCGACTGCGATCATCAGGTTTTGTAAGGGAAAGGCCAGGGAGACAGCGGTTAGGGCGTTTTCGCTCAAGCGGGCGACGAAGATGCTGTCAACGATGTTGTACAGCGCCTGTACCAACATGGAGACCATCATGGGGACGGCCATGCCTGCCAGTAATTTGCCCACAGGCAGCAGGCCCATTTTGTTTTCCGCAGATGCGGAGGGAAGGGTATTTTGTTCCATTGGTTTTGATCCTCAGCTTCCATAAAGTGATAAAAATTACATAGTAGAACTATACTGCATCAAAAATAAACAATTTGTCAATGGTAGAGAGTGACAAAAAAAGGAGATACCAGGGGGGTATCTCCTTTTTTTGTGAACTATGTGTAGAATAGTTTGGGAAGCGAGGTGTACTTCTCAGAATGTGGGGACCACAGCACCTTTGTAGGTGGTTTTGATGAACTCCTTGACCTTATCGGATTGCAGGGCTTTCACCAAAGCCTGAATGGCCTTGTTGTTTTCATTGCCTTCCTTCACGGCGATGATGTTGCCATAGGTGGTGGCATCCTTCTCGACCGCAGCTTCAGAGGCCAGAGAGTCTGCGGTGGGATCAAGGCCGCCCTGGAGAGCAAAGTTGGAGTTGATAATTGATAGATCTACTTCTCCAACGGTTTGGGCCAGCATGGCAGCGTCCATCTCTTTGAAGGAGAGGTTCTTGGGGTTGGCAGTAATGTCGTTGGGAGTGGCTTCAATGCCGGCCTCGGGATTGAGCTTGATCAGGCCCTGAGACTGGAGCAGCAGCAAAGCCCGGGCCTCGTTGGTGGTGTCGTTTGGCACGGCGATGACAGCGCCATCGGGCAGGGCATCAATGGCTGTGGTTTTGCCAGCATAGATGCCCATGGGTTCATAGTGAATAGAGCCAGCACTGACCAGATGAGTGCCTTTTTGTGCGTTGAAATTTTCCATGTAGGGGGTGTGCTGGTAGTAGTTGGCATCCAGCTCGCCCTCGTCCACGGCGATGTTTGGGATGTTGTAGTCGCTGTATTCCACGATTTCCAGGGTAATGCCTTCCTCAGCCAGAAGGTCTTTCACCTGGGTGAGGATCTCGGCGTGGGGAGTGGGAGTGGCACCGACTTTCAAGGTGACAGTTTCACCGCTGTTGGATTTGTCGTCGGTCTTTGCTTCGTTGCTGCTGGGGGTGCCGCCACAGGCGGCCAGCCCCAGGCACAGCACCAGAGCCAAGGTCAGTGCAAGAAATTTCTTCATTGGATTGGTTCCTCCTTTAATAAAATGTAAAATAAGTTATCTCAGACGCTTGTCCATCTTGGTGGACAGGCAACTGAACAAGGATTGGATGAGCTGGACCAGCACAATAATAAAAATCACAGTGACCAGCATCATGGAGGCAACGCCCCGCTGATAGCCATAGCGGAGGGCTAGATCACCCAAACCACCTGCCCCCACGGCTCCGGCGATGGCTGTGTAGCCCAGCAAGGTGATGATGGAGATGGAGGCGCCCAAGATGAGGGAGGGCACAGCTTCTGGCAGATAAACCTTCCAGACGATTTGTAACCGCGAGGCCCCCATGGACTGAGCGGCTTCTACCACACCGGCATCAACTTCGGCCAGGGAGGATTCTACCATGCGGGCGATGAAGGGGGCGGCAGAGACAACCAGAGGCACGATGGCGCCAGGCACCCCGATCTTGGTACCCACGATGAGTTTGGTAAAGTCCATAATGGCGATCATGAGGATGATAAAGGGCAGGGAACGGCCTATGTTGATGATCCAGCCCAAAATGCGGTTGAACCACTTGTGTGGCCAGATGCCGTGGGGCTGGGTAATACTCAGCAGCACACCCAGTGGCAGGCCGATGATGTAGGCGAAAAGGGAGGAGATCCCCACCATAATCAAAGTGTCCCGGACACCTTCCAGAAGCAGGTCTCCGTAGGAAACCCAAAAGGCAGAAATGGCTTCAATTGTGGCTGGTAACCTCCTCAACGGTGATAGAAGCAGGTCTCCGAAGGAAGCCAAAAAGGCGGAAATGGTTTCAATCATGGCTGGTGACCTCCTCGACGGTGATATCTGGCTGACTTTGGATGTAGTGCAGGGCCTTAACGGCTTCATCCTCTTTCGACGGCAGGCCCAGAAGCATCGTGCCGAAGGCTTTGCCCTCAATGTTCCGGGTGTCTGCCCCCAGGATGTTTACCTTCACGCCGCAGTCGATGGCCAGGGAAGCAATGAGTGGCTCATAGGAGGAGCCGCCATTGAAAGCAATGCGGATGACGCGGGCCTCTGGCAGTTGGTCGATCCGCACGCCATTGGGGTAGACCAGTTGGCGGCCTATTTCAGTCTGGGGATGGGAGAAGATGTCTTCCACGGTGCCTTGCTCTGCGATAACACCATGGTCCAGAATGGCGACTCGGTGGCAGATTTCCTCAATGACGTTCATCTGGTGGGTGATGACTACCACGGTGACACCCAACGTTTGATTCAGTTCTTTCAGGAGGGATAGGATAGAAAGGGTAGTGGTGGGGTCCAGGGCAGAGGTAGCCTCATCGCACAGCAGGACTTTTGGGTTGGTGGCCAAGGCCCGGGCGATGGCCACCCGCTGCTTTTGGCCGCCGGAAAGTTGGGCGGGATAGGCATCGGCACGATTGCTCAGGCCCACCAGGTCCAGGAGTTCCCTGGCCCGTTTCACGGCCTCGGATCGTTTGGTGCCGATGAGTTCCAAGGGGAAGCGGATGTTGTCCAGGGCGGTGCGCTGCATGAGCAGGTTGAAACTCTGAAAAATCATGCTGATGCGCTGCCGGGCTTGGCGCAAGTCCTTGTTTCTCAGTTTGGTCAGGTCTTTCCCATCCACCAGAATGGAGCCGGAGGTGGGGCGTTCCAGCAGATTCATGCACCGGACGAGGGTGGATTTTCCTGCTCCAGATAGACCAATAATGCCAAAGATCTCCCCGGGAAGGATGGATAGATTGATTTTCCCCAGGGCGTGGACCGCCGTGGGGCCGGTCCCGAAGATTTTGTTCAGATTTTGGATCTGAATGATGGGCTCTTGCACGGGCGTTTCCTCTTTTCTCTGTGTGATGTGGGGCCAAGGATGGTTTGAGAAAGAAAAAAGTCGTCCTTGACATTTTTGTCAAGGACGACTTGTATAGCCGTGGTACCACCTTGGTTTGCACAGCCCTTTGCAGGACTGACCTTAGAGGGTGCTAACACACCCTGGCGCGATGACGGGCGCACCCGTCGCAGCCTAACGGAGGGACACTCCGCTCGGTGCGCGACTCCGAGACCATGTTCTCCCAGGTATTCCGCACCCCCTTCCACCAAACAGGGGCTCTCTGTAACGTATCTCCTCGGGTACTCTTCTCTTCATTGTCTTTCTTGCTGTTTGATTGTTTTCTCTACGGTACACCAAAAGAAAAGTATTGTCAAGAGTTTTCTTTTGAGGAAAGAAAAGCGTTCAGCCCAGGCTCTTGATGTGCTGCTGGATAGACAGGGGCACTGAGGCCAGGGAGAGCAGCAGTGCCAGGACAAAGACTGCTGGGTAGCCCAGCAAGAGCAAGGGGCTTTTCTGGGGCAGAACCGCTGAACCCAAGGCAACTAGCCCTGCGGACAGGACGACGATGATGAGGCAGATAAAAAACATATACAGCCGCGCTTTCTCTACCCCGAACCGAAACAGGAAGGGGAAGAGGATGGACTGGAGGAGCAGCAGTAGGGCCAGAATCCAGATGAGGTCAGCCAGACGGCGGTTGCCCGTGTCCCATACGCTGCCGATGGCGTACATTGCTGCGGCAAAGAGAGAACACAGCCAGCTGGTAACATATCGGCTGAGTACGATGTCTCGGCTGGTGTAGGGGAGCATGACAGAAAAGGAGTTCCATGCGGCCCGCTCGTCGTAGGATATGAGGGAGATGGGGATCATCAGACCGGCATAGATGACGAAGAACTGATTCATGAAGTGGGTTTGATTGGGGAGCAGGCAGAAGATAGTTACCATGAGCAGGAAGGCTTTCAGTTGCTTCCACATAACGAGGAAGTCTTTGTATAACAGAGCTTTCATCAAAAAAGTCCTTTCTTAACTAGAGGAATGAGGCGATCACTGAGGGAGTTCTTGGTCTTTGGCCAGAAAGAGGATGATATCTTCCAGGGAGGTGTGTTCGGGGATGAAGTCCGTTGGGATTTGCGCTCTGCAAACCAGAGCTTCTGCTCCGTAGGGGTTTTCCTTCACGCCGACTAGGGCGTCAGGGTCTAACTCAGCCAGCTGCTGGGGGGAGAGTTTAATCAGGGCGTATTCCTCCAACAGGCGGTCCTTCTCCTCAAAGAGGATCAGTTTGCCCTTGTGGAGAAAGGCGATGTAGTCGCAGATTTTTTCCAGGTCACTGACGATGTGAGAGGAGAAGACCACGGTGTGGTCCTCGTCCCGGGTGAAGTCGTTGAACACATCCAGCACCTCGTCCCGAATCATGGGGTCCAGCCCGCTGGTGGCCTCGTCCAGCAGCAGGAGCTTTGCCTCGTGGGACAGGGCGGCGGCGATGGCCAGCTTCATCTTCATGCCCCGGGAGAAATTCTTGAATTGTTTTTTTCTTGGGATGGCGAAGCGATCTAGGTAGTGTTCGTATTGGGCCTGATTCCAGTGGATATACGTCAGAGCCATGAGCTTCCCCAGTTCCTGGGGGGTAATGACCTCGGGCAGACAGGCATCATCCAAAACGACCCCGATGTCCTGCTTGGTCTGGAGAAAGGTGGGACTTTTGTTGTCAGAGCCTAGAAGGGAGACGGTTCCTTTGTCCCGGGACAGGGCGTTCATAAGTAACTTCAGGGTGGTGGATTTTCCTGCGCCGTTTTCGCCAACCAAACCCAAAATGCAGCCAGTGGGGAGGGAAAAGGTGATGTGGTCCAGGGTAAAATCCTGATAAGATTTGGTGAGATCCCGGCAGTCGATGGCGTTCATAGGGGGGACTCCTTTCTGTTATTGGTTGTCTTGGCAGAGAAGGCGGAGCATCTCTACCAATTCCTCTAAGCTCAGGCCGCAGCTGGTGGCCAGGGAGAGGATCTGGGTCATGTGTTCTTCGATCTGGGTCAGATAGGCTTCTCGGATCAGCTGGGTGTTTTTTTCTGCCACATAGGACCCTTTGGCGGGGATGGTGTACAGATAGCCAGCTTTTTCCAACTCTTCGTAGGCCCGCTTGGTGGTGATGACGCTCACTCGCAAGTCTTTGGCCAGGGCTCGGATAGAAGGCAGCGCTTGTCCCGGCTGGAGGTCCCCGGCCAGGATCTGGTTGCGAATCTGGGTATAGATCTGTTCATAGATTGGTTTGTCATTGGCGTTGCTGATGAGGATATTCATAGAACCACCCATTCTGTTTATGTTCAGTATATACAGTATACGCAGAAAGTATCCCCCTGTCAAGGGGGCTTTCTGTTTTTTTAAGACGGCGTGGTCTGCACAACCTGCCGTTATCCCAAAGTCTGGACGAGGAAAATCACTAAATCAAAGGCCATAATCCCTGCCAGCCCAGTGGTCAGCCCTGTTCGGACATTAGGGGGAAGAGCGGCGATACCGCGGTCCAGCAGAGGCTGGATGCCATACAGGAACACAACACCGCCCAAGCCAAAGCGGAGGGAGGGAGAGAGTGCAATACGCCCTTGAAAATGATAGCGGTAATTGACATACGTTTGCCAGGGCCAGGAACCGGTCAGCCACTGACAAAGATAGGAGGAAGCCAGCTCTACTACTGTGGCTGAAATTGCACAGCCTGCGAAGAGAATTGGCAGCCAGAGCAGGCGGTTCTTCCAGGGCTTGTCTCGGAGCAGGCGGGAAAACAGCAGCAGAAACAGCAGGGCACCCACGCCATACACAGGGCAGTAAGGGCCGAAAAGTACACCGCGGTTGGTGAATCCCCAACGGTAGACCACCACTTCAAGGAAGACTTCATAACACCAGCCGAAGATGGAATAAAAAACAAAACAAAGAAAATATTTTTGGAAGAAGTTGCGTTTGGCAGTTTTCCCGATAAGAGCAGAAGAGGGCATGGAGATTCCTTTCTTGGCGTGATAAAGACAGCGCCAGAGGTATTTTATTCAATATACAAAAAATATTTCCTGGGGTCAAGACAGGGGTTTCCCGAGGCAGATAGTTGACGATGTTTGCAAACCTGTGGTACAATGCACTAGATTATGACAAGTCCTTTCAAAAAGGAAATCTTTCCGTGCCTTGAGTTCAGTAGAGGAGGGGATCGGAATGGGAAACGCAAAAAACACCTTAAGAAGTCAAACGGTACGCTGCCCTCATTGTGGGGAGTATTATTCCGTTACTTATAAATATTGTCCATTCTGTGATGCTGGCCGACAGGAAGAGGAGCGCAAGCAAGCGGAGAAGAAAAAGCAGAAGCAGGCATTTTTCTCCAACCTTTTTGGCGGGCAGGAACCAGAGAAGAAACCGAAGAAACCTATGCCGTCTTCTTCAGACAAGGAGGAGCGGCCCAGGCGGCCTCAGCGAGAACACCCGGGCAGAGAAACCGCTGTTGACAGAGATCGTCTCGAGCGGGATACCACTGGGCGGAGCCGGGGAGAACGTTCCCGTACCGCAAGAGATTTGAGTAGGGA
>JAHHRP010000008.1 GCA_020025735.1 Evtepia sp. | reverse complement strand
AAATATACCTGGCATATGAAATTCTGATTGGATAAGATGGCGTTTTAGTTGCATTTCATAATTGACAAAAATCAGCTGGAACAAGTATACTGAATAAGAATACGCGGGTCCGAATAGCATTTATTACAAGTTGATTCTGGAAGCGTTTGCCAGACGGGATCAGGGAGGACTCATGGGGTAGAGGAATAGGTCCTGGGCGTTTTTTTAGAAAGAGACGCAGCGCCGGACCGTAGAACGGTCTAAGAAAACGTTCTATTCAGTTCCCTATGCCAGCGTTTTTTAGCCGCAAATGGCTTGTCAAACTGCTCTCGGATAGAGTTAAGCTCTGTCCAAGACAAAAAAGGAGGAAAACGATGAACGAAAGACCGGATATTGTCTGTGCCACCTGCGGCACTGACGAAAAGGCATTGTACAATGCGGTCGCTGAAGTGATCCAGCAGTACAAGGAAAAAGAAGGATCTTTGATTATGGTGCTGCATGCAGCCCAAGAGATCTTTGGTTACCTGCCCATGGAACTACAAGCGTTTATTGCTGATGGCATGGACCTTCCTGTGTCCGAGGTTAGTGGTGTCGTGAGTTTCTATTCCTTCTTCTCTACGCAGAAGAGGGGAAAGCATACCATTCGGATGTGTCAGGGTACTGCTTGTTATGTTCGCGGTGGCAAGAAGGTAGTTGATGAGATCAAGCGGGAATTGAATGTGGAAGTGGGCGGAACCACTGAGGATGGGCAGTTTACCTTTGAGATTGCCCGATGTATCGGTGCTTGTGGCTTGGCACCGGCTATGATGGTAGATGATGAAGTTTATAAGCAAGTTACTCCTGCCAAGCTCAGAGGGATCTTGTCTCAGTATGAGGATTCCGAACAGGAGATTGGGGAAGGAGGAAGTCAAGGATGATTAAGAGCATTGCAGACCTTCAGAGGATGAAGGAAACATATCTGGAGAAGATGGGACAGTACAGCCACCTATGTATGGTGTGCTATGGCACTGGGTGCATGTCCTCTGGCTGTAAAGATGTGCGGGATGCCATAGTAGAAGAGCTAGAAAAAGTTGGCTTGACCGATCAGATAGCAGTCATTGAGCGCGGCTGCATGGGTACCTGTGCAGTGGGTCCAGTGGTGTATGTGCTGCCTGATGAAACTTACTATACGGAAATGACACCAGATCGAGTTAAGGACGTGGTGGAGAAACATTTCCTGGGTGGTGAACCTGTCACAGAATACACCTTTTACGACAGCATCCAGAAGAAACGTGTGTCTAATATACATGATGTGGCCTTTTTTCGGGATCAGGTGCGGATTGCGCTGCGAAACTGCGGTCTGATTGACGTCAACTGCATTAACAGCTATGTTTCCAAAGACGGTTATCTTGCCCTAGCCCAGATTTTGGAGAAGGGTGACCGGATGGCAGTCATTGAAGAAATGAAAAAATCCGGGCTTCGTGGCCGAGGCGGCGCTGGTTTCCCTGCTGGGGTGAAGTGGGAGGCTGCCTACAACCAGCCGGGAGGAGAAAAGTACATCATTTGTAACGCCGATGAGGGCGATCCCGGGGCCTTTATGGATCGATCTGTCTTTGAAGGGGACCCCCATAGTGTGATCGAAGGAATGCTCATTGGTGGTTATGCCATTGGAGCTTCCAAGGGCGTGGTTTACATTCGTGCAGAATATCCCATCGCTGTGGAGCGGTTACAGGCTGCTCTGGAGATGGCCAGAGAAGAAGGCGTGTTGGGGGAGAACATCTTCGGTTCCAGCTTTTCCTTCGACATCGAAATTCGTATTGGTGCCGGCGCATTTGTCTGCGGTGAGGAGACTGCTCTTATGGCCTCTGTGGAAGGACAGCGGGGAGAACCCCGTCAGAAGCCGCCCTTCCCATTCCAGAGTGGTCTATTTGACAAACCTACTATTATCAACAATGTAGAAACGCTGGCTACTGTTCCGGCTATCATGCTCCATGGTGCAGACTGGTTCCGTCAGTTCGGCACGGAGAAAAGCCCTGGAACTAAGGTCTTTGCTTTGTCTGGTAATATTGTTAATACCGGGCTTGTAGAGGTTCCTATGGGTACGCCTCTGTCGGAGGTCATTTATTCCATCGGCGGCGGGATCCCTGATGGGAAAAAATTCAAGTCTGCCCAAACAGGTGGCCCTTCCGGTGGCTGTATCACGGCAGAGAACATCAATACTCCTCTGGATTATGAGTCGCTGGCAGAACTTGGCTCTATTGTTGGCTCCGGCGGACTCATTGTGATGGATGAAGATACTTGTATGGTGGATACCGCCCGGTTCTATCTGGATTTTATTCAGGAGGAATCCTGCGGTAAGTGTACTGCCTGCCGTGTAGGCACCAAGCGGATGCTGGAGATCCTTAACCGAATCGCTGCTGGAGAAGGAAAGCCTGATGACATTGAGACCCTGGAACGTCTTGGAGCTGTCATCAAGGAAACTGCAATGTGTGGTCTGGGCCAGACAGCCCCCAATCCGGTGCTTTCTACGCTGAAATACTTCCGCAAGGAGTATGAGGAACACATCATAGAGAAGCGATGTCCCGCCGGGGTCTGTGGAGACCTTGTCTCCAGCCCCTGTGAAAATACTTGCCCAGCTGGGATCAACATTCCTGGCTATATGAGTCTCATTGCCACTGGCGACTACCTAGGTGCTGCCCGTGTTATGCTCCGGGACAACCCCTTTTCTGGCATCTGTGGTCGTGTCTGTACGCATCCTTGTGAGAGTCGCTGCCGCCGTGGCAGTGTGGATGAGGCCATGAATATCTGTGAGTTGAAACGGTTTGCCACGGACTGGGCCTACGCGCAGGGCTTCCCCAAGGAGGAAGACTTGAAGCCTGTGACCAAGTTGGATAAAAATGTGGCCATTATCGGAGCAGGCCCTTCTGGTCTCACCTGCGCTTACTATCTGGCCCGCCTGGGGTATCATGTAGATGTGTATGAGGCAGAAAAACGTCCTGGCGGTATCATGACCTATGGGATTCCTGATTATCGTCTGCCCTTGAACATCATCGAGCGTGAAATCGAGAATATTAAAAAGACAGGTGTGAACATCATCCTGAACACAAAGATTGGTCTGGATGTGTCCTTCCGCTCCCTGCAAAAGAATTACGATGCCATCTTCATTGCCATCGGTGCCCAAAAGACCCTCCAGCTGGGAATCCCTGGAGAAGACTTGGAAGGGATTTACCATGGATTAGATTTCCTCAAACGAGTGACACTGAAAAGAGACCTAGACTTCACCGGGAAGAAAGTGGCTGTCATCGGTGGCGGCAACACTGCCATTGACTCTGCTCGGACCGCCATTCGACTGGGCGCTCGAGAAGTGGTCATCTTATACCGCCGTACAGAAGAGGATATGCCGGCAGATAAGGTAGAGATCAAAGACGCGATGGAAGAAGGCGTCAAGATCCGTACTTTGTCTAATCCAACTGATTTTGTAGGCATCGGCGGCAAGCTCAACAGCATCTGCATTATGAAGCAGAAGTTGGGCCAGTTTGATAGCTCTGGTCGTCGGAAAGCTGTTCCCAGCGGGGAGACCTATGTGGAGGAGTTCGACATTGCAATTCCTGCCATCTCTCAGACACCAGACACTAAGTTCATTAAAGGTACCATCCAGCTTAATGGCGACCGTGTGGCGGCTGACCGTTATACACAGGCGACTTCTATGCCTGGCGTGTTCGTAGGCGGCGATGCACACCGTGGCCCCGAGGATATCGTCAACGCAGTCCATGAAGCCAAAGTAGCAGCTTCCGGTATCGACAAATATCTGGGTGGCACCGGTGAACTGGCGAAAGGCTTTGAGCAGGAGATTACGGATTATCATATTGAAGGGGATATTGTGCCCCACAACCGCTTCCTGACCAGACAGATCGAGGCGGAAAAAGCAGTTGGCAGCTTCTGTGAACGGAACCTGGGGATGCATGAGCTGGATGCCCGTGCCGAAGCCAGCCGCTGCCTGCGTTGCGACAGGAGGTAAGGATCATGGCAGAGATTAAATTGACGATCAACGGGAAGGAATGTACTGCACCTGAGGGAAGTACCATTTTGCAGGCCGCAGAGCGCAATGGAATCCACATTCCAAAGCTGTGTTATCTGGAGGGAATCCACCAATATGGTGCTTGCCGAATCTGTGTGGTAGAACAGATCAATCCTCCTGCCAAGAACTTACAGGCATCCTGCATGGTGGAGGCTCGGAATGGCATGGTCATTGAGACCAACAATGCCAAAGTCCAGGAAGCCCGCAAGACGATGTATGAACTGCTTCTGTCCAACCACGATAAAAAATGTCTGACCTGTGCGCGGAACCAAGATTGTGAATTCCAAGCCCTGGGTCGTGAGCTGGGGGTTGAGGATTCTCCCTACGAAGGGGAGCGTGAGCTGCGTCCGATTGACGTGAGTGAGTCCATCACCCGTGACCCCAACAAATGTATCTTGTGTCGCCGTTGTGTCAGCGTGTGTAAAAATATTCAGACAACCTCTATCTTAACGGCAGAGAATCGAGGATTTCAGACGGTGATTACACCTGCATTTGGTCTGCCTCTGGGCAATACCGCCTGCACCTTCTGTGGACAATGTGTGGTTGTCTGCCCTGTGGGCGCTTTGCGGGAGACCAGCCATAAGGATCGGGTTATTCAGGCGATCAATGATCCCAATAAGCATGTGGTGGTTCAGCCTGCCCCTTCAGTCCGAGTAGGAATCGGGGAATGTTTTGGGCTGCCTGCTGGCAGCTGTGAGACTGGCAAGTTGGCCGCAGCACTTCACCGGATGGGCTTTGACGATGTTTTTGACACCAACTGGGGTGCCGACCTGACCATCATGGAGGAGGGGACAGAGTTCTTGGAGCGATTCCAGACGGTTCTCAATGGCGGAGTAGCTGCTCTGCCTATGATGACCTCCTGCTCTCCTGGTTGGATTCAGTTCATTGAGCACAACTATCCAGATCAATTGGAAAACTTGTCTAGTTGTAAGTCTCCTCACCAGATGTTTGGGGCGGTTGTAAAGAGTTATTATGCCAAGAAGTTGGGCAAAAAGCCTGAGGAGATGTATGTGGTTTCTATTATGCCATGCACAGCCAAAAAGACGGAGTGCGCTCGGCCTGAGATGAGAAACGATGGCGTACCCAATGTGGATGCGGTTCTCACAACTAGAGAGTTGGGAGATTTGATAAAAACCATGGGCATCAATTTCCTGTCTCTGCCTGAGGAAACTTTTGATGATCCTCTTGGGTTCTCCACTGGTGCGGCAGATATCTTTGGCGTTACCGGCGGCGTGATGGAGGCGGCCCTCCGAACGGTTTATGAGGTCATTACTGGTCGAGAGCTGCCATTCCCGAATCTTCACGTTTCACCCATCGTTGGCCTGGAACAGGTGAAGGAAGCTACAATAACATTAGAAAATGTGAAACCTGAGTGGCGGGCAGCGGAAGGATTCGAGGTTAAGATCGCTGTCACCAGCGGTTTTGCTGGTGCCCGGAAACTTATGGAGCAGGTGAAGGAAGGGACCTCTCCTTATCACTTCATTGAGGTGATGGGATGTCCCGGTGGTTGTATTACCGGTGGTGGTCAGCCCAGACCTCAGGAGGAGATTGATGTTGTCCGCCAGAAGCGGATGGAAGCCATTTACGGTGAGGATGAGCGGAAAGTGGTCCGAAAATCCCACGAGAACCACTCTCTGATGAACTTCTACAAGGAGTGGGGTGGCCCTGGCTGCCATGCTTCCCATGAGTACCTGCACACGCACTATGTTAAGCGGGGGAAGTACAATGAACTGACGGAAGAGAACTTTGTAGTAAACAAGTAAATCAATGGATAGAAAAAACGACGTCACCTGGATGAGGTGACGTCGTTTTTACACAGGAGGCAAAGAAAAATGCGGGTTTCTGAACTTGTTGATGGCTGCCGTGCTTTCTTATGGTTCCTGATCCTCTTCTGCAATCTCCCGCAGCAGTTTTTGGTCTGCTTTGGAGGAAAGATCCAGTTTTTCATACATATCTGGTCGCCGATCCCGGGTACGCCGGATGGCTTGCTTTCTCCGCCACTTGGCGATGTTGGCATGGTGACCAGATAAGAGGATAGGAGGTACACGTCTGTCATGCCAAACCTCTGGCCTGGAGTATTGGGGACACTCCAGCAGGCCGTCCCAGTGACTTTCTTCAGTGAAACACTCTGGGTCGGACAAGACACCAGGGACCAGCCGACACACTGCATCAGCAACCGCCATGGCAGGGATTTCTCCACCAGTGAGAACAAAATCCCCCAGAGAAATCTCCTCATCCACACATGTTTGGATGAAGCGTTCGTCAATGCCTTCGTAGTGACCACAGACTAGAATGAGACTGTTGTACTCTTTTTGAAGGCGCTTGGCATCGGCTTGAGAAAAGACTGTGCCGGCGGGGGAGAGGTAGATGGTGTGCAGACGCTGGCCAGCTTCCTGGCAGATATGTTTCCAGCACTGGTAAAGAGGATCAGCCTGCATGACGGCTCCGTGACCGCCGCCATAGGGATAGTCATCCACTTGCTTCTGTTTGTTGAGGGTGTAGTCTCGGATCTGATGGCAGTCTACCCGGATGATGTTTCGTTCTTGTGCTCGGCCCAGAATCGATTCACAGAGCATATCTCCAACCACGTCGGGAAAGAGGGTCATAATATGGATATGATAAGAAAAGTCCATAGGCTCACATCCCTTCGATCAATCGAACGAGAAGATAGCCTTGCTCGATGTTTGTCTCGAGAATGAATTCATCTACGGCCGGGATCATGTGTTCCTGTTCGCCGCCTCGGACCACATAGACGTTGCTGGCGGGAGGCGTGAGGACTTCTGCAATGGCCCCCAGGATCTGGCCGCTGTCGGCCTCTTTCACCTCCAACCCAATGAGATCTGCTAGGAAGAAGGCGCCCTCTTCCAGTGCTGCGTCTTCTCGGTCGATGCACACGACTTTGTTTTTCAGTTTCATCGCCTGATTGATATCGTCGATGCTGGCTAGTTTGGCCAACACGCAGTTCTTGTGAACCCGGGCACTCCGCAGTTCCATTGGCTGGCCGTCGATATAAAGGGTTTTAAAATCCAGCAGGAATTCTGGGCCGTCTGCCCAGGGCAAAATTTTTACTTCCCCGGCAATGCCGTGGGTGTTGACGATTTTGCCTGCCTCCAGATAGCGTTTTTTCACAGGGAAAGCCTCCTTTGTATACGAAAAAATGGCGGACGCAGATGCGCCGCCATTCTTCAGTCCATAATCTCGACGGAAACCTTTTTGCCCTGGCGTTGGGCCACAGAGCGCATTAAAGTGCGGATTTCCTTGGCGATCCGGCCCTGTCGGCCGATCACCTTTCCCATGTCACTGGGATCGACCCGGAGCTCAAGGACAACATTACCATCCGCTTCCGTCTCTTGCACGTCCACGGCCTGGGGATGTTCCACCAGATTTTGGGCGATATAAGTGAGCAAGTCCTTCATATGCCCTCCAAATCAGATGGCGTTGGCCTTTTTCAGCAAAGCCTTCACGGTCTCCGTGGGTTGAGCGCCAGTCTTGATCCAAGCCTGAGCACGCTCGGCATCCACGTTGATGGCAACGGGCTCCTGCAAGGGATCGTAAGTGCCGATTTCCTCAATGAAGCGGCCGTTACGAGGGTACCGAGAATCGGCAACCACGATACGATAGAAGGGGTTCTTCTTGGAGCCCATTCTGCGAAGTCTGATTTTAACCATGTCCTTTCACCTCCAACATCAGATTGCGTTCTTGTCTATTATGGAACCGCGACAGGCGGGAACCAACAGGGGATTTTAAAAGGGAAGACCAGGAAAACCACCGGGCAACTTACCAAGCTTTCCCTTTCGCCGTTTACCAGAGAGTTTGCTCATCTGTTTGGTCATCTGTTGCATCATACCAAATTCTTTGAGCAAACGGTTCACATCCACCACCTGTAATCCGCAGCCGGCAGCAATGCGCTTTTTCCGGCTGCTGTTGAGGATGGCGGGATTTTCCCGCTCCTGGGGTGTCATGGAGAGGATAATGGATTCGGTGCGGGAGAGCGCTTTTTCATTGATCGTAGCACCTTCCAGAGACTTGGCATTGAGACCAGGCATCATACCGAGCAGTTCATCCATGGAACCCATGCCTTTGACCTGAACCAGCTGGTCATAATAATCTTGTAGAGTAAAGCGATTTTTCTTTAATTTTTCCGCCAGTTCCTGGGCCTTTTGCATGTCGAATTGCTGTTCTGCCTTTTCGATCAGGGTGAGCATGTCCCCCATACCCAGGATGCGAGAGGCCATCCGGTCGGGGTGGAAGACCTCAATGTTATCCAGTTTTTCTCCCATGCCCACAAACTTGATGGGTTTGCCGGTGACTGCCTTAATGGACAGCGCTGCACCGCCGCGGGCATCGCCGTCCAACTTGGTGAGAACTACGCCATCGATATCCAAAGCGTCGTCGAATGCTTTGGCGGCATTGACTGCATCTTGACCGATCATGGCATCCACCACCAGCAGAATCTCACTGGGATTGACTGCGGACTTGATGGCCTGCAATTCTTCCATCAGGGTTTCATCTACATGGAGACGACCAGCGGTATCCAGAAAAACCATGTCATTGCCATGCTTTTTGGCGTGCTCGATGGCGGCTTGAGCAATCGCAACGGGATTTTCCTGTCCCATCTGAAAAACGGGGATATCCAACTGTTTCCCTACGACTTCCAGCTGTTGGATGGCAGCTGGACGATAGATATCGCAGGCCACCAGCAGGGGGCGTTTGCCGTTCTGCTTTCGCATAAGACCGGCGAGCTTGGCGGCGTTGGTGGTTTTACCAGCCCCCTGGAGCCCCACCATCATCACAACAGTGGGAGGTTGGGAAGCAATGGTGATTTTGGCGTTGCCGCCGCCCATCAACTCCACCAATTCCTGGTTGACGATCTTAATGATTGCCTGAGCAGGTGTGAGGCTTTCCAGCACCTCAGCACCGACGGCTTTCTCTGTAATGGTTTTGATAAAATCCTTAACAACTTTGTAGCTGACATCAGCTTCCAGCAGGGCCAGACGGATCTCTCGCATGGCCTCCTTGACATCAGACTCGGTCAGACGGCCTTTGTTCCGCAGTTTTTTGAATGCGGAGGAGAGTTTTTCTGTCAAACCTTCAAATGCCATAAAAGTTCACTCCCTCTCCAACTCTTCAATGGCGTCATTTAACTGGATGGTCAAATCGTCCAGATCGTTATCACGAAGTCTGTTCTGGTTGAGCTCCTGAAGTTGGGTACACACTTGCCGAATGATTTTGGTGGCGGCCCGGGTGCGATGGTACCGCTGAATAAGCCCAGTTTTTTCCTCAATGTCTTCCAAGGATCTTTCCGCACGAACAATAATATCTCGCACGCCCTGGCGGGTGATCCCGTAGTTTTCTGCGATTTCAGCCAGAGAGAGGTCATCGTTGTAGTATAGGTCGTAAAACTCTTTCTGCCTAGAGGTGAGGAGATCACCATAAAAATCATATAGCATGGCCATTCGATAGGCTTGATTTTTCATGGGATGATCCTCCCTTCACAGTCTGTAAAGTTGAATCACTTTACAACGTGAATATCCTACCCTACCTGACTCATTTTGTCAAGTGGTATTTGCATAAAATATTCTTTTCTTTGCACATGGTTTTTGACGCTTATCTTAAAGTTCTTCCAGGACTTTAGAACAGAGCCCTGCTATGGACTATAAAACCAGATCTGATGGAACAATATAGGTTATGAGAACACTCTTTTTTAAGACCGTTTCTAGCGCCGAAATAGAAATTGTGCGTCTCTTTGTAGGTTCTTTACTTTCTCGTAAAGTATGGTAGAATATCTTTGCAGCGATAGGAAATACCAAAACCAAGCACAAAGGAGGGCAAAGACATGCTCCCAATGAAAGAAGCTGTTCTGGCACCTGGTGTTCTGCTCCGGGCAGTTCAGACAAAAAAATTTAAGAATTCCCTGCTGTCTGTGACTTTTTTAGAGCCATTGACCGCAGAAAATGCCGCTCAGAATGCTTTGCTGTCTAAGGTGCTGCGGCGAGGCGTCCGAAAGTATCCGGATTTGTCCTCTTTATCCGCAGCCTTGGATAACTTGTATGGCGGATCTATTGAACCAGTTCTCCGAAAAAAGGGAGAAGTTCAGTGCATAGGATTTTGGGGAACTTTTTTGGAGGATGCTTTTGTTCCTGGGCATACCCCTATTTTAGAAGAGGCAGCCTCTTTGTTGGGACAGTTGGTCCTAGACCCGGCAGGAGATGGGAGATCCTTTTTGCCCACCTATGTGGAGAGTGAACGGGAGAATCTGATTCATAAAATCCGCAGCCAAGTCAATGACAAACTTCAATATTCGCTCTCCCGCCTGCGGGAAGAGATGTGCTGTGATGAACCCTATGGTTTGGACAAGCTGGGCAGTGAGGAATCTGTTCGGGCCATCACCGGACCGCGTTTGTATGACAGATACCGGGAGATGTTGGAGACAGCGCCTGTCTGTTTTTATTATTGTGGTTCAGCGGCGTTTGAACGGGTGGAAAATGCGTTTCGTCGAGCGTTTGCCGCGCTTCCTCAAGGCAAGCGTCAGGCCATCCCACAGACCAAGGTCTTGGCGGAACCGATAGGAGCTGTGCGCCGCTTCCAGGACAGCATGGACGTGACCCAAGGGAAACTCATCCTGGGTTTCCGCACTGGCGGAGGATTCCGGGCATTGGAAGAAATTGCACAGGGATTGTTGTTCAATGCCGTTTATGGGGGGACGACCAATTCCAAGCTCTTCCTGAACGTCCGGGAAAAGCGATCCCTGTGTTACTTTGCAAACTCAACGCTGGCACAAAACAAAGGGGTGCTGCAAGTATACTCTGGGGTGGAGTTTTCCAATTTTGCCCAGGCAGAGCAGGAGATCCTGACGCAGCTAACGGCTTGTCAGCAGGGCGAGATCACCAAAGAGGAGTTGGAGACAGCACGGCGTTCAGTGATGAGCAGTCTCCGCACCACGCTGGATGCACAGGGACGTTTGGAAGAGTACTGGCTCAATCGCTTCGTTTCTGGCACAAACTTCCAGCCGGAAGACCTGGCCCAGGCAGTAGAGCGGGTTACAGTAGAGCAAGTGGTCCGGGTGGCCCAACGAGTTCAGCTGGACAGTATCTATACGTTGAAGGGAAAGGAGGGATGATCCATGATCAAACACACATACGAACAAATCGGGGAGATCATGTACGAGCAACGGCTGGAAAATGGGTTGGGTGTCTTTGTGTTCCCAAAACCTGAGTTTGGCAAATATTACGCCTTTTTTGCTACGCGGTACGGAGGGATGGACACCCGGTTTCAAGAGAATGGCCAGTGGCTGGATACGCCTATGGGGATTGCACATTATCTGGAACATAAGATGTTCGATACCCCAGACGGGGGAAACGCCCTGCAAAAGCTTTCGGCCACAGGTGCATCCCCCAATGCATTTACAAGTACAGCCATCACAGGGTATCATTTCGAGTGTACGGATCAATTCTGGGAAAATCTGCGTACGCTGCTGGAGTTTGTTTCAGTGCCATACTTCACCAAAGAAAGTGTGGAAAAGGAGCAGGGGATCATCGGTCAGGAGATCCGAATGATTGAGGATCAACCTGGCTGGCAGGCCTATCATCTGCTCTTGGAAGCACTGTACCACCATCACCCAGTACGGAACTCTGTGGCAGGTTCTGTGGAATCCATTGCTCAGATTACTGCCGAGACATTGTATCAGTGTCATGGTGCGTTCTATACCCCCGCCAACATGGTTCTGTGCGTGGCGGGAGATGTGGACCCGGAACAAGTCTGTGCTTTGGCGCGGGAGATTTTGCCCAGTCAGGCAAAGCAGGAGATCCCGCGAGACTGCGGGGCAGAGGAACCAAGAACCGTATGCCGACAGGAGAACAGCCGAAGGATGGCAGTTTCTGCGCCTCTTCTTCAAATGGGGATCAAAGGGACGGCAGCGAAGGATGGTCCCGCACAACTTAAGCAGCGCTTATTGGGGGAGTTGGCTTGTGAGGCGCTTGCGGGAAGTTCCAGCCCCCTGTACCATCGGCTATATGAAGAAGGGCTGATCAACAGCAGCTTTTATCTGGGCTACATGGAGTATCCCGGCTGTGCATTCCTTGTGGCTGGGGGAGAGAGCAAGGACCCGGAGGCTGTTCGAGACGCGATTTTAGCAGAAGGTGCCCGTATTGCCCAGGAGGGGTTGGATGAGGAGCTATTCCAACGACTGAAAAAAGCTTTGTATGGGGTGTATGTGCAGGGGTTGAATTCCTTTTCCAATCTTTGTGTGGAGCAGGCCAAAGGTTATTTTTCGGACCAGGACCCCTGGAGTTTTCCGGCGATCTATGAGGCCATGGAAAAGAAGGATGTGGAAGCGTTCCTGTTTAGCTGGGTAAAGCCCGATCAGACGGCTCTTGTGGTCATCTACCCTGAGGAGGGGAAGTCATGCACAGAGTGACCTTTCCTGGGCTGGGTCTGACCGTTCATTTGAATCAAGTGGCTTTTTCGGTGGGGTCTTTCCAAGTGTATTGGTATGGGATCATCATTGCGATAGGATTCTTTTTGGGGGTGCTCTTTTGTTGTAGACAGTCCAAAAAGTTTGGCATCCAGGCAGATGATATCATAGATATGATTCTTTTTGCCGCTCCCGGTGGGATCATCGGGGCGCGGCTGTATTACATTATTTTTAATCTGGATCTTTATCGAAAAGCAGATGGCAGCTTGGACTTAGCGGCCTGTGTTTCCATCCATCGCGGTGGCTTGGCAATCTACGGAGGAATCATTGCTGGGGTCCTGATCGCTTGGGGGATAGCGCACCATAAAAAAATCCCCTTTCTAGCGTTGGCAGACGGATGCGTATTTGGCCTGCTGATTGGGCAGATTGCTGGCCGGTGGGGGAATTTTATCAATGTGGAAGCCTATGGAGGATCTACGGACCTACCCTGGCGTATGGGGATTGAGAAGGCAGGGGAGTATTTAGAGGTCCACCCGACCTTCTTATATGAATCCTTGTGGAATCTAGTTGGCTTCTGCTTGCTGTTTTGGCTTCTGCACAAGGGAATACGTGCTTTTGACGGGATGTATTTTCTCTTATATATCGCCTGGTACGGCCTAGGACGAGGGTTTATTGAGGGCCTGCGGACCGATAGCTTATACCTTTTTTCTACTGGCATCCGCACCTCGCAGTTGGTGGCGTTTCTCAGCTGTGCTGTGGCGGTGGTCCTGTTGATTTTGAAACTGCGGACCCACCCAAAGCCGGAGGATCTTTATGTGAATTGCAAACGCCCGACAGAACAAGAAAAAACAGAAGGAGAGTAACCTATGGCAACGATTTTAGATGGCAAGGCATTGGCAGAAAAGGTGAAGCAAGAGGTTAGAAAAGAAGCGGAGGGTTTGAGCAGAAAACCCGGTTTGGCTGTCATTATTGTAGGCAATAACCCTGCCAGCCGTGTGTATGTCAACAGCAAGCGAAAGGACAGTGAGGAATGCGGTTTTCTCAGCGAGGAATATGCTCTGCCTGAGGAGACCACCCAGGAGACGCTGATCGCCCTCATCGAAAAACTCAATGCCCGGCAGGATATAGATGGTATCCTCTGCCAGCTTCCCCTGCCGAAGGGAATTGATGAGGAAGCAGTGCTTATGGCGATTTCCCCGGAAAAGGATGTGGACGGATTCCACCCTATGAACATGGGGGCGCTGCTGGTTGGAAAGGAAGGTTTTTTGCCTTGCACACCGTACGGGATTATGGAAATCTTGCAGGAGTATTCCATTGATCCCAAAGGGAAGCGGTGTGTGGTCATTGGTCGATCCAATATTGTGGGGAAGCCCATGGCATTGCTGCTTCTGCAACAACATGGTACTGTGACTGTCTGTCACTCTCGTACGCAAAATCTGGCAGAAGTCTGCCGCACCGCTGACATTCTGGTTGCCGCAGTGGGGAAGGTCAATATGGTTACTGCGGATATGGTAAAACCTGGCGCGGTGGTCATCGACGTGGCGATGAACCGCAACGAGGCGGGGAAACTCTGTGGTGACGTAGACTATACGGCGGTGCAGGAGATTGCCTCTGCAATTACCCCTGTTCCTGGGGGCGTGGGTCCCATGACCCGAGCGATGCTGATGAAAAACACGCTTTTGGCCGCCCAGAAGCGCCAGGGCTGACTTTTTGCCAGTGAACGAAATGGGTCTTGCCCCTGATGGCATGATATGGTATACTAAACTGAATACAGATGGTATGCTGTGATTTATGACACAGAGGGTGTATCCATCCTATCCTTTTTCCGCAACGGAGGAGAACAACCATGAGCGAAAGCAGAGAATATTACTCCCGCAGTGAAGAATACGGCGACGTTTATATCTCAGAAGAGGTCCTGGAGATGATTTCCGGCGCTGCCGCCCTAGAGGTGGAGGGTGTGACGGGCTTGGCTGGCGGGACCATGAGCGAGCAGCTCCTTGGCCGGAAAAAGCTCTCCAAGGGCATCACCATCCTTTGGGAGTCCGACAATATTACGATCAATGTTTCCATCCAGATCCGCTATGGCGGCACCATTCCTGAGGTGGCAAAAAAAGTCCAAGAGGCCATCATCACCAGGGTGGAAGCGACCAGTGGACTTAAGGTGGCCGCTGTCAATGTCCGTGTGGGCGGCGTGACCTTCGACAAACCAGAAGATTGATCGTCCAGAGCCTTCAAGGTCCACGGCACAAGTTGCCGTGGGCCTTTTTCTGTCACAAAAGCATAAAAAAGTTTTTTGAAAAAATTGGTGGAAGAGGTCTTTCTTTTTTGTATATCCATGGATATAATGAGTACAGATGCCCATTGAATCAGACAGGTGGGATGACCCACCGCGGGAGGAACGAAACATGACCAGATCAGCTGCCCGGGAGATTGCCATTCACTGTGCCTACTCCCTGGGATTTTCAAACCAGTCAGCCGAGGAATTTTTGGCCCAGCGGCTGGACCGAGAGAACTTTTTAAGTTGGGGAAAGGAGCACACGCTGTACCAGGAGTATCCCAACGAAAAGCAGATGCAATACATTCAAGAGGTGGTTGGCGGCGTGGCCGAACACGGGCCGGAGCTGGACCAGTACATTGCCCGATATGCCAAGAATTGGCGTTTTGCCCGGATTCCTCTCACTGCGTCAGCCATCATGCGGGTGGCGATGTACGAGATTTTGTATATGCCGGATATTCCTGCTGCTGCTGCAATCAATGATGCAGTGGAGATTGCCAAAAAGTACGAGGATGAGAAGGTAGTTGCCTTTATCAACGGGATTCTAGGCGCATTCATTCGGGAGGAGTTTCCTGAACTGGCAATGCCCAAGTCGGAATCTGTGAGTCAGGAGGACTGACCATGACTGTGGCACTGGGGCTGGACACCAGCAATTATACGACCTCTGCGGCCTGGTTTGACGGGGAGCATGGGGAAAACGTGGGAAAGCTCTTGGAAGTCCCTCAGGGATCGCTGGGCCTACGTCAGAGTGAGGCCCTTTTTCAGCATGTGAAGCGGCTGCCATCTATGGTAGATGGTCTGCGGGAGACGGGACTTCCTCAGCATCTTTCTGCTGTGGGAGCCAGCACCCGGCCCCGAGAGGTAGAGGGTTCGTATATGCCTTGTTTTCTGGCGGGTGAGTCCCAGGCCAAGGTGATGGCCTCTTTGTTGGCGCTGCCCTTTTACCCCTTTTCTCATCAGCAAGGGCACATTGCTGCCGCCGCTTGGTCTGCCGGGCGGATGGACTTGCTGGACAAACCTCATTTGGTCTGGCACTTATCCGGGGGGACCACAGAACTGCTCCATGTTGTGCCGGACGGCGTGAATGTTCGGGCCTGCTGTATTGGCGGGACCTCTGACATCTCTGCTGGGCAACTCATTGATCGGACGGGAAAGCGATTGGATCTTGCATTTCCTGCGGGAAAAGCGGTGGATGGGCTGTCCCTCCAGGCGGAGAAGCGGGAAAATTTCCGGGTAAAGGTGAAGGACAGTGTGTTTTCCCTCTCTGAGATTGAAAACAAAATGAACGCTTTGGCTGAGGCAGGAACGACACCAGCAGAAATCTGCTGGTATGTCCTGGCCTCTATCATTGGGGCCGTAGAGATTGCCACGGAGCAAGCTTTGGCGCAGTATCCAGGTCTGCCGGTTCTGTGTGCCGGGGGCGTGGCCTCCAACCAGATGCTGCGGCAGCGGATGATACAGCGCTGTGGGGCGGTATTTGCTGCGCCGCGTTTTTCCACTGACAATGCCATGGGGGTGGCGATCCTGACTTGGCGGACCTATAAAAAGGAACAACTATGACAGAACCAATTTCCGTTACTGCACTGAACCAGTATGTCAAGGGATTGTTAGACCGGGACAGACTTCTGTCTCAAGTGCTGGTACGCAGTGAGATTTCCAACTACAAAGTATATCCCTCAGGGCACCACTACTTTACCTTAAAGGATGCCGAGAGCAGCGTCCGCTGTGTGATGTTCCGGCGGGAGGCAGCGCGTCTGCGTTTCCGGCCTGAGAATGGCATGAAGGTCGTGGTGTCTGGTCGTGTGACCGTTTTTCCGCGTGATGGTGCCTATCAGTTGTATTGCAATCAGATGGTGCCCGATGGAGTGGGGGAGTTGGCCTTTGCTTTTGAGCAGCTGAAAAATCGGCTGCATCGGGAAGGACTCTTTGATCCTGCGCGAAAAAAGCCGCTCCCTGCGTTCCCTGACACCATTGCCTTGGTGACCTCACCGGCAGGTGCGGCGGTGCGGGATATGATCCGTATTTTGGGGGCCAGATGGCCTTTGGCAAAGGTGTTGGTGATTCCGGTGCGGGTCCAGGGGGTGGAAGCGCCTGAGGAGATTTGCCAGGCACTGGATCTGGTCAATGCCGCAGATATGGCCGATCTCATCATCACTGGCCGTGGGGGCGGGTCCATGGAGGACCTTTGGGCTTTTAACGAGGAAGAGGTGGCACGGGCCATCTGTCGCTCTAGGATCCCTGTGATTTCTGCTGTGGGACATGAGCCAGATGTAACCATCGCAGACTTTGCTGCGGATGTGCGCGCCTCGACCCCGTCGAATGGAGCAGAACTGGCGGTTCCTCATCAGCAAGATCTGCGGGACCGTTTGGCGCATTTGTCCGTCCGGCTGGAGCAGGGAATGGAACGAGAATTACGCCACAGAAGGGAGCGGTTGGATCGGCTGAAAACCAGCCCGTTCCTTCAGTCTCCTTTGCGGACCATCCAGGAGAAACGTCTGCTGCTCGATTATCAGCAGCAACGTCTGGTCCGCGGTATGGCCACTTGCTTGTCCGGATACCAACAGACAGTAGGGCGGTTGGCCGCCTCCCTGGAAGCATTGAGCCCGTTCAAAGTTTTAGGCCGAGGATACGCGATTACCAAGAAGCAGGACGGCGTTGTTGTCTCTGCAATACGTCAGGTGAAGGTGGGAGATACCCTATCCGTTCAGGTTTCTGACGGAACCATCACCTGCACCGCAACGGGAAAGGAGAAACACCGATGGCGGAAAAAAAGTTGACATTTGAGCAGTCCATGAGCAGACTGGAAGAGATTGTGGCCCAACTGGAGCGAGGGGACCATCCGTTAGAAGATTCTCTATCCCTTTATGAAGAGGGTGCGAAGTTGATGAAACAGTGTGTGACGATGCTGGACCGAGCAGAACAAAAAGTAAGGAAGCTTCAGCTGGATGAAAACGGCACTTTGACAGAAACTGTATTTGTGCCCGAAGGGGAGTGAGATCCATGGAATTGTCTGTACAGCTGCACATGGACCAGGAACGAGTGGACCGTGCCTTGGAAGACTATGCTTCCCAATGGCCAGACCATGGCCCCTTACGAGAGGCCATGACATACAGTCTGATGGCAGGAGGGAAACGGATTCGCCCTGTGCTGACTTTGGCGGTGTGCCGACTTTTTGGCGGGCAGGTGGAGACAGCACTGCCCTTTGCTTGTGGCTTGGAGATGGTTCACACCTATTCGCTCATTCACGATGATCTGCCTTGTATGGATGATGATGATTTCCGGCGAGGGAAGCCTACAAGCCATAAAGTTTATGGTCAGGCGACTGCGGTTCTGGCGGGGGATGCCTTGCTTACTGCTGCATTTTCTGTCTTAGCAAGCGCGCCGCTGCCTTCGGAGCAGATTTGCCGCGGGGTGTCAGTTCTTGCCCAAGCTGCTGGTCCGGCGGGTATGGTAGGAGGGCAGATTTTGGATCTTCTTGGAGAGGGCAAGACGCTCCGGGAAGAGGATGTGGTTACCATTGAGGCCCTAAAAACTGGCTGTATGATCGAAGCTGCTGCCCGCTTGGGGGCCATTGCCGCCGGAAGCACACCAGAAGAGGAGGAGGCGGCAGCTACCTATGCCCGCAAAGTGGGTCTGGCATTTCAGATCCGGGATGATGTGCTGGATGTTCTGGGAGACGCAGGTGAACTGGGGAAACCCATCGGCTCAGATCAGACCAGACAGAAGTCTACTTTCGTAGCCCTGAAAGGACTGGAAGCCTGTGAGGAATGGGTCGATACGTTGACAAAGCAGGCGATCCAGTGCTTGGAGCCTTTTCAAAATAAGGAATTTCTTTGTGCCCTTGCCCAGTTCTTGGCGGATCGGACAAAGTAAATGTGGCTTACCCTGTATTCTGAAGCAAAGGAGGCAGTGCCTTGAATCAACAGGAAGAATACTCGTCCCTGGCTGAGATCAGCAACCAGGAAGCAGAAGAACTGTGCCAAGACCTCCGCCGCCGGATCATCCAGGTGGTGTCCCAGACGGGTGGCCACCTGGCCTCTAACTTGGGTGTGGTGGAGTTGACGGTTGCCCTCCACCGGGTTTATGATACCGGGCGGGATCGCTTGGTATTTGATGTGGGACACCAATGTTATGTACACAAGATTCTCACCGGCCGCAATGGTCGGATGGAGACACTACGGACGTTTGGAGGCATTGCCGGCTTTCCAAAACCTGCGGAATCCAAACATGATGCTTGCATTGCTGGTCATGCTTCCACTGCGGTCTCCACCGCACTTGGTATGGCGATTGCCCGGACCCGTTTGGGGGAAGACTATCGGGTGGTGGCCTTGCTGGGGGATGGCTCCCTCACTGGCGGGCTGGCCTATGAAGGACTGTCAATGGCAGGACAAAGCGGCGAGCCTTTGGTGGTTATCCTCAATGACAATGGAATGTCTATCAATGCCAGCATGGGCGGCATTGCCCAACATCTGGCCAAACAGCGCCTTAAGCCCCAGTATCTGCGCGGGAAGGAAATTTATCGAAAGATCATGGGGGCAACCTCTGTGGGCCGGGTCCTCCATCGGGGGATTCATCGCATCAAAGAGGGCATAAAAGCAAGCCTGCTGCCTTGTGAGATGTTTGAAGGCATGGGGTTTCAGTACATGGGTCCTGTGGATGGCCACGACGTAAAGGGTTTGACCCGCCTGCTGCGCTACGCCGCATCGGTGAATGGCCCTGTCCTGCTCCATGTAAAGACGGTAAAAGGGAAGGGGTTTCGTCCGGCAGAGAAGAATCCAGACGATTACCATGGGATTGGTCCTTTCCAAAAGGACAGTGGCTGCCAGCTTCAACCTAAGACAGAGGAAAGCTTTTCTGCCCGTTTTGGCCGAGACTTAACTGCTTTGGCCAGAGAAGATAAGCGAGTGTGTGCCATGACTGCTGCCATGACAGCAGGAACGGGGCTGACCGAATTTGCCAAAACATTCCCCGAACGGTTTTTTGATGTGGGAATTGCAGAAGGACATGCAGTGACCATGGCTGCTGGGATGGCCAAGCAGGGGATGGTCCCGGTCTTTGCTGTTTATTCTACGTTTTTTCAGCGGGGCTATGACATGCTTCTGCATGATATTGCCATCGACCACCTTCATGCGGTGTTTTGTGTGGACCGGGCGGGGCTGGTGGGAGATGATGGAGAGACGCACCATGGGTTGTTCGACCCTGGATTTCTCAAAACCATCCCTGGCATTACTGTCCTTTGTCCAGCCAGCCTAGATGAGTTGACAGCCATGCTGAGACAGGCAATCTATGATTTCTCCGGTCCTGTGGCGGTTCGCTATCCTCGTGGTGGGGAAAATCAATATTTTGAGGACCATAGTGGTGTGCCTGCCTATTGTCTGCGTCAGGGTTCCGATATTACCTTGGTGACCTTTGGGACCCTGACGGGAACGGTTTTATCCGTTGCTCGGCGCCTGGAGAGAGACGGAATTTCAGCTGAAGTGATTAAGCTGAATCAAATTGTCCCCTTGCCGACGCAAGTGGTTCTTGCCTCCCTGAAAAAGACAGGATGTCTGTTGGTTGCACAAGAATGTGTGAGCATGGGTGGCCCAGGAGAGGGGATTCTTGCAGCGACGGCGGTCAAAGGGATTCCGCTTAAAAGTGGAGTAGTATGCTCGTGTGGGGATACCTTTGTCCCTCATGGGACAATTCCACAGCTGCGTGCCCTGTGCGGTCTGGATGGAGAGAGTCTTTATCGAAAAGCACGGGAGGTGGTACGCCATGGCAAGTAAAAAACGATTGGATGTTTATTTGGTGGAGCAGGGATTGGTAGAGAGCCGCCAAAAAGCCCAGGCTATCATCATGGCAGGTCAGGTTTTTTGGGAGGGAAAGCGTATGGACAAGGCTGGTTCCCCCATTCCTGAGGGGGCCAGCGTAGAGATCCGGGGACAGACTTTGCGATATGTGAGCCGGGGGGGTCTAAAGCTGGAAAAAGCCATGGAGACCTTTGCGCTTCCTTCGCTGGAAGGTGTGACTGCCATTGATGCAGGTGCTTCCACCGGAGGTTTTACCGACTGTATGCTGCAAAATGGCGCTGCAAAGGTCTACGCTGTGGATGTTGGTTACGGCCAGCTGGCCTGGAAGCTGCGAGAGGACCCAAGGGTGATTTGCATGGAACGCACCAACGTGCGGTATCTCACCCAGGAACAAATCCCGGAGCCTCTGGACTTTGGCAGTGTGGATGTGTCTTTTATTTCCCTAAATTTGATCCTGCCTGCGCTGCGCCCGCTGATGAAGGAGACTGGACAACTGGTCTGTTTGATCAAACCTCAGTTTGAGGCTGGCAAAGAGAAGGTGGGGAAAAAAGGGGTCGTGAGAGACAAAAAGGTACACCGGGAGGTGTTGGAGCAGTTCCTGCGCCATGCTGAGAACAGCCATTTTTTTGTGAAAGAGATCACCTTTTCTCCCATCCGTGGTCCGGAGGGGAACATTGAATACTTGGGCCAGCTTACCGTAGCGGAGCAGCCAGCCTATGCTGGGGATCTGGAAGCCCTGGTAGAGGAATCTCACCGGAAATTGGAGGGAAATGAATCGTGAAAATCATCCTGTGCCCCAACCCGTTTCGTGACAAGGGTCTCAAGGCTGCCAGAAGTACGGAGCGATTGCTCAGTGCGGCAGGGGTAAAGACCGAATATTGCTTTCCGTTTCCTGTGGAAAAGTCAAACATAGGGGAGATCGATCCAGCCATTAAAATCAAGGAAATGAAGACCGAGCTGCCAGATGCAGATTTCCTGGTCTGTTTTGGCGGGGATGGTACCATTCTTCATGCTGCTAAGGATGCAAGCGGCTTCGGAGTCCCCATTGTGGGAGTGAATATGGGGAGTGTTGGTTTTATGGCTGAGCTGGAACAGAGTGAGCTGTTGCAGTTGACCCGCCTCATCAGCGGCGAGTATACGCTAGAAAACCGGATGCTTTTGGATGTCCGGGTGATCCGGGAGGGACGCGTGATTTTTCGGAGCACTGCCCTGAATGACGCGGTCATTACCAAGGGGGCAGTGGCCCGGGTGATTGATTTGCAGGTGTATGGAGATAAAATCCTCATTTCCAATGTTTTCGGGGATGGTGTTATCGTTTGTACTCCCACTGGCTCCACAGCCTATTCTCTTTCTGCGGGCGGACCCATTGTGGAGCCTACGGCAGAGAATATTATCATGACCCCCATCAGCGCACACACGCTCCAGGCTAAGGCAATGGTGCTGGATAAAAATCGAATGATTGACATTACTGTGCCGAAGCAGAGCAGAAAGACGGCCTATCTTTCGGTGGATGGGGGAAAGGCATTTAAGCTTTTCTCTGGGGACACGGTGGAGGTCTGTCGTTCCCGCCGGTGCCTATGCCTGGTCAAACTGTCAGATAAGAGTTTTTATGAAATGATCAATGAAAAACTGGAGAGGAGGAGTCGGGCATGAAGGCAAGAAGACAGGCGGAAATTTTAAGCATTATTCAGGAGTACGACATTGAAACCCAAGATCAGTTATTAGAAAGGCTCCGGGAGCGAGGGATGAAGTCCACACAGGCTACCATTTCTCGAGACATTAAGGAACTCCATCTGGTCAAAGAACTTACCGGACACAGCACCTACAAATACGCAGTAAGTGAGCGGAAAACTGCTTTGAATGTGGCTGGACGACTGAACAATATTTTTCGAGAAAGTGTCATCTCCTTTGACAGTGCTCAAAATATTGTGGTGCTTAAAACGATGCCTGGCCTGGCACCTGCGGCCTGCTCTGCCATTGACGGGATGCACTTGCCCAATATGGTAGGCAGTTTGGCGGGGGATGACACGGCGATTCTTATTATGCGTACAACGCAGGACGCAGAGGAATTGTGTTTGGAAAATGTAAAAATGCTGGGGAAACATCCCGAATGAGCGAGAAAGGAACTGCGGACCATGTTGTCTCTGCTCCATATTGAAAATATTGCCCTCATTGACCAGGCAGAGATTACCTTTGGAAAGGGCTTTAATGTTCTGACCGGAGAAACCGGTGCAGGGAAATCTATCATTATTGATGCCATTGGCGCGGTGCTGGGAGAGCGAACCAGCCGAGACCTCATCCGAACGGGAGAGAAAGCTGCTCTGGTCACGGCTCTTTTCCGAGATTTACCTGATCTTCCCTGGTTTGCAGAAACCGGTATAGGACCTGATGAGAATAAGGAACTGTTGATTTCCCGTAAGATACAGGGGGATGGAAAAAATTTTTGCCATGTAGGTGGAGTGCCTTGTACAGTGGTCCAGTTGAAAGCATTAGGCAGCCAGCTCATTGACATCCATGGGCAGCACGATGGCCAGCAGTTGTTGGATGAGACGTGCCATCTGGGATATCTGGATAGCTTTGGTGGGTTGTCAGAGGGTTTGGCTGACTATCGCACAGCCTATGAGGCGTTGGCTCATCTGCGGCGGCAGATTGCCGCGCTGCAAATGGATGAAGCGGAAAAGGCTCGCCGGGTGGATACTCTTCAGTTTCAAATCAGTGAACTGGAGCGGGCAGAGTTGCGGCCAGGAGAAGAGGAGGAGCTGGAAGAGCGCAAGACCATATTACGCAGTGCAGACAAATTGATGGCTGCTGTGGAGAGCGCATACAGTGCCCTCTTTGGAGATGAGAGCCGAGATGGTGCGTCCAGTCTGCTGGCAGAAGCGGAAGGGGAACTAAGTCGGGTAGCAGAGGTGTCTGGAGAGTTAAGCCGTTTGTCTGCGGTAGTTTCTGAGCTGCGGTATGCTGCGGAAGATGCGACAGAAGGGCTGCGGGACTTGCGAGACAGCTTGGAGTTTTCGCCCGGAGAATTGGATCAGGTAGAGAATCGTTTGGACCAGCTTCACCGCTTGAAAAAGAAGTATGGTGGAACAGTCCAGGAGATGCTGGACTATTTGCTCCGCTGCCGGGAGGAGTTAGACCGAATGGAATTGGCTGACGACACGTTAGCTA
This sequence comes from Evtepia sp., assembly GCA_020025735.1. Lineage (GTDB taxonomy): Bacteria > Bacillota > Clostridia > Oscillospirales > Oscillospiraceae > Evtepia. The sequence continues at coordinate 5,553 of JAHHRP010000008.1, read as the reverse complement.
AGCTGAAAAAACAGAGAAAAGTTCAGTTGGATGCAACCCGTCAAAAGGGACAGATGCTTTCGGAAAAGCGTCAAAAGGCGGCACAGACGCTGAAAAAGCGGATTGAGGAGGAGCTGCGTCAACTGGATATGCCAAAAGTCACATTTCAAGTGGAGTTCGCCCCCAAATCTGGAAAACTGGGGCTGGATGAGACAGGGATGGATGAAGTACGTTTTCTTATGTCTGCCAATGTGGGGGAGACGCTGAAACCCATTGCAAAGGTTGCCTCAGGCGGCGAACTGAGCCGGATCATGCTGGCATTGAAAAACGTGCTGGCAGAGAATGACAGTATTATGACCCTGATCTTTGATGAGGTGGACACTGGAGTCAGCGGCCGGGCTGCGGGAAAAGTAGCAGAAAAAATGAGCCGTCTGTCTCAAGGATGCCAGGTCTTGTGTGTAACCCATCTGCCTCAGATTGCGGCCATGTCTGACAGCCATTACTCTGTGCGGAAGGCAGAGAAAGCAGGCAGAACGTATACCAGCGTCACAGAGCTGGACCGCGCCGGACGCAGGGAAGAATTGGCCCGTCTCACCGGTGGGATGCATATTTCCCCTGCTATTTTAGAGGGTGCAGAAGAGCTGCTGAAAGAAGCAGAGGAGTATAAACAAAGCCATTGACAAAGAAATAGAAATGGTGTAGAATCCAAAAGAATCGAACATTTGTCACTGTGATGAAGGGACGAAGTACTCAACGTGTCCGCTGGACAGAGAGCCTCCGTTTGGTGTAAGGAGGAGAGCGCCGTTGATGAAGTTACCTCCCGGAGCAGCTGCCTGAACCTTCCTGTCCGCCGGGAGAAGTAGGGTATGTCGGGTGCGCCCGTTATCGCGCATAAGGTTTGGCTCCTGCCGGACCTGCTGAGGCCCCTTTCTGTGAGGAAAGAGGTAAATAGAGGTGGTACCACGATTTTTGTCGTCCTCTGTCATTGCTATGACAGGGGACGTTTTTGTTCCCCTGTACGAATCTGAAAGAAGGAGAACACAATGCAGATTTATGAAGAACTGAGAGCCCGTGGTTTGATTGCACAGGTTACTGATGAGGAAGAGATCCGGGAACTGATTAACAATGGGAAGGCTACCTTTTATATTGGCTTTGACCCCACTGCGGACAGCCTTCATGTGGGCCACTTCATGGCCTTATGCCTGATGAAGCGTCTGCAAATGGCAGGGAACCGGCCAGTGGTTTTGGTGGGAGGAGGAACCGGCTATATTGGCGATCCTTCTGGTCGTACAGATATGCGCTCCATGATGACGCCGGAGACCATTCAGCACAATTGTGACTGCTTTAAAAAACAGATGGAGCGGTTTATTGATTTTGGCGAGGGGAAAGCCATTATGGTCAATAATGCTGACTGGCTGCTCAAACTCAATTACATTGATCTTCTGCGGGACGTCGGTGCTTGCTTCTCGGTGAATACGATGCTCCGGGCAGAATGCTACAAACAGCGGATGGAGAAAGGCCTTTCTTTCCTGGAGTTCAATTACATGATTATGCAGTCCTATGACTTCTATCATCTCTTCCAAGAGTACGGCTGCAACATGCAGTTTGGCGGGGATGACCAGTGGTCTAATATGTTGGGTGGTACGGAGCTCATCCGCCGAAAGCTTGGCAAGGATGCTTACGCAATGACCATTACGTTGCTCATGAACTCCGAGGGTAAGAAGATGGGCAAGACAGCCTCTGGGGCAGTTTGGCTGGACCCAAATAAGACATCTCCTTATGAATTTTACCAGTACTGGCGCAATGTGGGGGATGATGATGTCCTCAAGTGCATTCGTATGCTCACCTTCCTGCCTTTGGAGGAGATCGACAAAATGGATGCGTGGGAAGGTGCCCAGCTGAACGCTGCGAAAGAGATCTTAGCTTATGAGCTGACCAAACTGGTGCATGGGGAAGAGGAGGCGAATAAGGCGCAGGAAACCGCCCGTGGATTGTTCTCCAAAGGTGGTGACACCGCCAACATGCCTGCAACCGCTTTGGTTGCTGAGGATTTGACCGATGGTAGTATTGGGATTCTGGAACTGATGCTTAAGTGTGGTCTGACCCCCTCCAAAGGGGAGGCGCGCCGTCTGATCCAGCAAGGTGGCGTAGAAGCAGCCGGAGAGAAGGTAAAGGAGATCTCTGCTGTGTTCTCTGCCGATCAACTGGCTGGTGAAGGACTGGTGATCAAGAAGGGGAAAAAAGTCTTCCATAGAGCATTCCTAAAGAGCTGAGCCGAACAAGAGCGGTCCTCATGATGTAAAAGTGACAGCACCGGTCATCTCTGTGGCAGAGGTGACCGGTGCTGATTGGCAAAGATTGAGATAGATTGAAACTGCCCAACTGTCTATACGACAGCTGGGCAGTTACTTTGTTGAGATTATTCAGATAAGTATTGGCGGACCAATTCTTGAAGCAACTCATCCCGGTCCAACTTTCGGATCAGAGTACGGGCATTATTATAATTTGTGATGTAGGTGGGGTCCTCCGAGAGGATATAGCCAACAATCTGATTGATGGGATTATATCCCTTTTCTTTCAAGGCATCATAGACAGCCATGAGCGTGCTTCTCATTTCCTCGCTTCGATCTTGTACCACCTGAAATTTTCGGGTAAACTCGGAATCCATTGTACGCCCCCCTATCAAAACAATAATATTATTACTTATATCATACCCTACAATAGAGAGAAAGTAAAGGGGAAAAGGTTAGAAACCGGGAAAAATTTTATCGTAAAGAAGCGCCAAATGTTTTTTCCAGGTTTGCTAGGATTCTATTTACTTCATCGTCAGCCTCTTGAGCGGTCAGGCTCCGATCATCAGCGCGGAGGATGAGATTGAAAGCGACGGATTTTTTCCCATCGGGCAGGTTCGTACCTTGGTAGATATCAAAGAGTGCGACATCTTTCAGCAGACCCTTTGCAGCAGAGCGGATGCAGGCATCCAAGGCCCCCACGGTAACCGTTTTCTCTACCAACACAGCAATGTCTCGGGTGACAGCGGGGAACTTAGGCAGAGGTGTGTACTCCGGCTCAGTCCCTCGGCTGGCAAAGAGAGCATCAAACTGAAGTTGAGCATAGTATAGCTCGGCATCTACACTGTAATTGGCGGCTACCAGAGGATGAATCTGACCTAAAATACCGATCTCACGGCCTTGCACAAGAACCTTGGCACAACGGCCGGGATGGAAGGAGGCATCTTGCTTTTCTGCCTCGTAGGTGACTTCTTCTGCGCGAATGCTGGACAAGAGCGTTTCTACTGCACCTTTTAGGGTGAAGAAAGACTCCTCAGGACCATAGAGACCCAAAGAGAGCATCTTTGGCTCATCCGCCATGCCATCTTCTCGCTGGAAATAAGTGCGCCCAAGCTCATAGAGGCGGGCATTTTTATTGCGGTAATTGTAGTTGCGTGTGAGGATCTCTAACATGGAAGGCAGGACGGTAGTACGCATGATAGAGGTATCCTCACCCAGAGGATTCATGATTTTCATGGACTGGCGCAGGGGAGAGTCCTTAGGCAGACGGATTTTGTCATAATAAGCAGGGCTGATGAAAGAGTAGGTGATGATCTCATCAAATCCCATGCCACGGCAAATCGTTCCAAGATTCCGCTCCAGCAGCTGTTCTGGGCTGTAACCACCTTGCGTGGTGACTCCACGCATGGATGTGGTGGGGATCTGGTTGTATCCAAAGAAGCGGGCGACTTCCTCAGCCAAGTCGGAGTAGTGGGCCACATCACCGCGCCAGGAAGGAACTGTAATGGTTTCACCGTCTACACCAAAGCCTAAATCAGCTAGAATCTGGCACATATCTCCGGCAGGAATGTCGGTGCCAAGGAGGGCGTTGATTTTGTCCGGGCGCAGGGACAACTGTTTGGGCTGTGGAACAAAGTTCAAAATGTCAATGACCCCATCCAGGACCTCGCCAGCACCCAGCATCTCAACCAGTTCACAGGCCCGGTTAACAGCGGGAAGGGTATTTAGAATATCTAAGCCCTTCTCAAATTTTGCGGAAGCTTCCGTTCGCATCCCCAGAGTCAGTGCAGTGCGGCGGATGGAAGTGCCGTTGAAGTTGGCTGACTCAAAGACGACATCTACGGTATCTGCCACGATCTCACTGTTTTCACCCCCCATGATGCCAGCAAGACCTACTGCCCTTGTTTCATCAGCGATGACTAGCATGGAGGGGGTCAGCTCTCTTATAGTTCCGTCTAAAGTGGTCAGAGTTTCACCCTCTTTGGCGCGGCGAACGATGATCTTGCCACCCTTGACGTAGCGGTAGTCAAACGCGTGCATGGGCTGACCGTACTCCAACATCACATAGTTGGTGATGTCCACGATGTTGTTGATGGGTCGTACCCCAGAGGCTCGCAAACGATCCCGCATCCACTTGGGGGAGGGGCCGACCGTTACGTTTCTTACCATCCGAGCCGTGTAGCGGGGGCACAGGTCGGGATCAGCGGTTTCTACATCCAGAAGGTCAGCCAGCATACCAGGGCCACCCCCCTTGACCACAGGCTCATGAAGGGTGAGTGGTTTTCCATAGGTTACAGCGGCCTCGCGAGCCAAGCCAATGACAGAGAGACAATCGGGACGATTGGGGGTGATTTCGAACTCTACCACATGGTCATCCAAACCAATGGCGGCACAGAGATCGTCGCCGGGTTTCAGGGTTTTGGCTTTCAAGTCAGGGTCGGATTCCAGCAGGAAGATACCATCTGCCACATTGTGAGGCCAGTCGTTCTCAGTCATGCCAAGCTCTTTGTAGGAGCACAGCATCCCTTCTGAAACCTCGCCGCGGAGTTTTCCTTTTTTGATCTGGATGCCGCCGGACAGCGTGCTGTTGTGTTTGGCCACGGGGACTAGATCGCCTTGGGAAACATTCTGTGCACCGGTGACAATCTGGATGGGAGCATCTTCCCCCACATCTACTTGGCAGATCCACATGTGGTCAGAGTTCTCGTGGCGCTTGATTTCCACCACCCGGCCTACGACAACATTGGAGATCTCCTGCCCTTCTGTCTCAGTGACCTCCACCTTGGAGCCGGATAGGGTCATGTCCTCTGCAAAAGACCGATCATCGGCCGACACAGGGACGAATTCGTTCAGCCATTTTCTTGACAGTAACATACGATGTGGACTCCTTTCTCAGAACTGTTTCAGGAAACGGACATCATTTTCAAAGATCAGCCGCAAGTCAGCGATCTTGAATCGGCGCATGGCCATCCGCTCCAGGCCCATCCCAAAGGCCCAGCCGGAGTAAACCTCTGGGTCAATGCCAGACATCTCTAGCACCTTCGGGTGGATCATCCCGGCCCCCAGAACTTCGATCCAGCCCTCACCCTTACAGGTGGGGCATCCCACACCACCGCATTTGTGGCATTGCACGTCCATCTCGCAGGATGGTTCGGTGAAGGGGAAGTGGTGGGGACGGAAACGAGTGGTAGTCCCTTTGCCATAAAGCTGTTCCATGACGGCATTTAGTGTACCCTTCAGGTCTGCCATGGTGATATTTTTATCAATGACCATGCCTTCTACC
>JAHHRP010000079.1 GCA_020025735.1 Evtepia sp. | reverse complement strand
CGCTACCTCCACCTTGGCAAGGTGGCGCTCTACCAGATGAGCTACACTCGCATCGACGAAGGTTATAATACCATACCCCCGCCAGAGTGTCAAGCAATATTTCGTATTTTTTTGAACTTTTTCGGCTGCCCATTTACTTCTACTTCCCAGAAACCGGCCGTTGGACATACCCGGTCACCCATGTCAGACAGACCTCTGCTACCCGTTGGGAACCACTGTCTGGATAAAGAGAGACCGTCACCCCTTCCAGTGGCGGCAGGTCTGCGGCTTGCGCCTCGTAGGCTTCCTGCACACTCTGACGCAGGGTCTCCTCGCTGTCCTCCTGGGAAAAGTGACTGATGCGGAAGACCACTTTTTCTGGACGGCTGGGCAAAAGCTCCTGCAACTCCTGCTTCACCGCAGTGCTGCCCGTGACGGAGATTACCTGCCGCAGCTCTGTCGGCGGAACAGAATAGGCCAGCTTCACCTCTACCTGATAGTAGGCCGCATTGGGTTTCACATCATATTTAATATAGTCCACAGCATAGGCACCCAAGGGGTCCTCCTGGGTGATCTCCAGACAGGCCCGGTCCACATCGGTGGTCGCGCTGCCGGTGACACTGCTGTACTGATACAGACGCACCATGCCACTCTCTGTCCCCTGCTCCACCAGATGCAGCAAGGCACTGACCAATCCCTGGTACGTCTCCGCACGGAGAATGGCATGGCTCTCCGATTCATCCGAAAACTGGGTGTGGGGCGTGACCGAAGCATAGCTCCTCTCAAGCAGAGGTCCACAGCCTGACAACAGCAGGCAGGGCAGAAGCATCAAAAACAACATCCACCGTTTCCCGTTCATGCCCCCTCCTTTCCCCTCTGTCTCCTTAAAACTCCTGTAAGCTGATTTGGGTGTCCCCTTGGTCCTCTGCCTTCAGCAGCGCCCCTGCCGCCGGCAGACTGCGGGCTCGGTAACGGGCTTTGTTCACAATGGTTGTCTGCGCCAGCAATGCCACATGATCCACAGTATAGGACTTCTTCAGCGTCATCACCTGCACCCCTTGGGTGGACCGCGTTGCCTTCACAGGGATCCCATCCGTCTGGAACAACAGGGCACGGCCCTCGGTGGAGTAGAGGACCATCTCCTCCTCCTTCCCCTCGGCCAGGGCCACCACATCCTTCAAGGGACTTTTATCCGAATACGCCCCCGTGAGTTTCTTGCGCCGGGTCACCGTCTGGTAGCTTGCCAGCGGCACCCGAGCAGCCTTCCCGTTCTCAAAGAAGAACAGCAAATGGCCGGTGTAATCTCCTGCCAGACAGGCCCACAGGATACTCTCCCCTGGCTCCATCTCCAGTTTGGCCGGCAGGTACTCCCCCAGCACGCTGGCCTTGCTGTCCTCAAATGTGTGGGCAAATACCTTGTAGCACTGCTGCTGGTTGGTGAAGAAAAGCAGTTCCGCTGCACTGGTGGTCTCCCAGTGGAATGCTGGGCCATCCCCTTCCTTATATTTTTGCTCTCCTGACATCCGCAGCGACTGCGGAGAGATTTTTTTGAAATAGCCCTCCTGAGACAGAAAGAGGTGAACCGGGTAGGCAGGGACTTCTTCTTCCTCTGGTGCCTCCTCGGCCAGCTGGTCCTGGGGCAGGATCTCTGTGCTGCGGGCGGTGCCATACTTCTTCTTCACGCCCTCCAACTGCTTGATGATCTCCCTGCGAATCCGGGCGGGCTTGGAGATGAAATCCGTCAGATCCGCGATGTCCTTTTCCAGCTGTTCTGTCTCAGCGGTGCGCCGCAGAATGTATTCTTTGTTGATATTCCGCAGTCGGATATCTGCCACATAATCAGCCTGCGCTTTGTCCAGGCTGAACGCTTCCATCAAGTTGGGCACCACCAGAGCATCGGTCTCCGTACCCCGGATGATGGCAATGGCCCGGTCGATGTCCAACAGAATCGCACCCAACCCTTGAAGCAAGTGGAGCTTTTCCTTTTTCTGCTTCAGCGTAAACTGCGCCGAACGCTTCACGCAGTCCGCCCGCCAGGAAGTCCAGCGGTCCAGAATCTCCCCTACCCCCATCACCTTCGGCATCCCATCCACCAGGATGTTGAAGTTGCAGGCGAAGGAATCCTGAAGAGGGGTGGACCGGAACAATTTTTGCATGAGTTTCTCTGGATCAGTGCCCCGCTTGAGGTCAATGGCCAGCTTCAGACCAGATAGATCCGTTTCATCCCGCATATCCGCCACTTCCCGCAGCTTGCCCAGCTTGATGAGTTCTGCCACCTTGTCCAGAATGGCCTCGGCAGTGGTGGTGTAAGGGATCTGATAGATCTCAATGAGGTTTTCGCCCTTCACATACCGCCACTTGGCCCGGACCTTGAACGAGCCGCGGCCGGTGCGATAAATGGTTTCCAACTCTCTGCGGTCATAGAGCAGCTGACCACCGGTGGGAAAATCGGGCGCCAAAAGGGTTTCCAACAGATCGGCTTGGGGGTCTTTGATGCGCGCAATCGCCGCAGTACAAACCTCAGTCAGATTGAAGCCACACAGGTTCGATGCCATGCCCACCGCAATGCCCATGTTGGCGGAAACCAAAATGTTGGGAAACGTCGTGGGCAGCAGGACTGGTTCTGTCAGGGTGCCGTCGTAGTTGGGCACAAAATCCACCACGTCTTTGTCAATGTCCCGAAACAGTTCTTCACAGACCGGGTCCAGCTTCACCTCGGTGTATCGGGAGGCTGCATACGCCATGTCACGGGAGTAGACTTTGCCAAAGTTGCCCTTCGAGTCCACAGGTGGGTGGAGCAGGGCACCATAGCCCCGGGAGAGCCGGACCATGGTCTCATAAATGGCACTGTCCCCATGCGGGTTGAGCTTCATGGTGGCCCCCACCACATTGGCCGATTTGGTTCGCCCACCTGAGAGGAGCTTCATCTGATACATGGTGTACAGCAGCTTGCGGTGAGAGGGCTTAAAGCCGTCAATCTCTGGGATGGCCCGGGAGATGATGACACTCATGGCGTAGGGCATATAGTTCAGCTCCAGGGTGTCCGTGATGGGTTGCTCCAGCACTTCTGCGTGCAGGCCCATGATCCCTTCGGGATTGACACGTTTCTGCCCCTGGTCAGAGGATTTTTTTCTTGCCATAATGATTCGTTCCTATCTCAGGCCTCCCGCAGGATGCCTGTGTGCTGTTGGCGGCAGAGCCGCAGGGAGTCACATCAGCGACCCATGACACTTCGGGCACTGCTTGGCATGGGTGGGTACCAGCAGCAAAACCTTTCCACAGTGGGGGCACCGTCCTGCCATGCTAATGATCGCCAGACCCAAAGCTGACATGGCCAGCCCCACCCAGAGTTTGCTGAGGATAATAAACACACACCCGCAGCCGATCACAGTCCAGCCTGTTTTCCGTGCCTGTCGATGATCCATCACACTCTCTCCTTTTCAAAATAGGCGGTTAGGATATGTCCGCCAAGTCCAGATACTTATATCCGTTTTCCGCAATGTGTTCCTTCCGCCCCTGGGCATTCTCTCCCAGCAGCAGATCAAAAACCTGTGCCGTAGCCTCCGCCTCAGCGGGCATGACACGGATGAGCCGCCGCGTATCGGGATTCATCGTGGTCATCCACATCATTTCTGGGTCGTTCTCACCCAGCCCCTTGGAGCGCTGGATGAGGGGCTTTTTCCCGGTCATCTGGCCTAAAATCTCCGCCTTTTCCTTCTCCGAATAGGCAAACCAGGTCTTGCCCCCGGCGGCAATCTCATACAGCGGCGACTCGGCAATGTAAACATAGCCCTCCTGGATGAGCGTGGGCGTCAGCCGCCAGAGCATGGTGAGAATGAGGGTGCGGATCTGATACCCGTCCACATCGGCATCTGTGCAGATGACAATTTTGTTCCAGCGCAGATTGTCCAGATTAAACAGGGACAGATCTTTGTTGCGCTTATCGTTGACCTCCACCCCACAGCCCATCACTTTCAGCAGATCGGTGATAATCTCACTCTTGAAGATCTTGCCATAATCTGCCTTCAAACAGTTGAGGATCTTCCCCCGCACGGGCATGATCCCCTGGAACTCCGCGTCCCGGCCCAGCTTCACTGAGCCAAGGGCCGAATCGCCCTCCACGATGTACAATTCCCGGCGAGAGACATCTTTGGTCCGGCAGTCCACAAACTTCTGCACCCGGTTGGCGATGTCCACCGCCCCGGCCAGACTCTTGCTCTTGATGGACAGCCGTGCCTTCTCCCCGGCCTCCCGGCTCCGCTTGCTGACCAGAATCTGCCGAGCAGCCTCCTCCACCGTCTGGGGGTTTTCCAGCAGAAAAATTTGCAGCTTCTCCCGCAAAAACTCTGTCATGCCCTCCTGGATGAACCGGTTGTTGACCGCCTTTTTGGTCTGGTTCTCATAGGAAGTCTGGGTGGAAAAATTGTTTGAGACGAAAATCAGTGTCTCCTGCACATCTGGCCAGGTAATCTTTGCCTCATTCTTGTTGTACTTCCCGTTCTGCTTCAGCCACCCATCCATGGCCGACAAAAAGGCCGAACGCATGGCTTTCTCCGGTGCGCCTCCGTGTTCCAGCCAGGAGGAGTTGTGATAATGCTCGATCACATGATTGGCCGGACAGAAGCAGAACGCACAGGACAGCTTTACCTTATAATCCGGTTTGTCCGGCCGGTCTCGCCCTGTACGCTCTCCCGTCCAAAACTGGATGGGGGTGTGGGATGCCTCTCCGGCAAGTTCTGCCACATAGTCGGCAATGCCGTTTTCATAGGCAAAGACGGTCTCCTCAAAACCCCGGCTCTCCTGGTTCTTAAACCGAAAGACCACCCCGGCATTGACCACCGCCTGACGGTGAAGGATGTCTGTAAAATATTCTGTGGGAATATCCGTCTGGGTAAAAACTTCCAGATCAGGCAGCCATGTGATGGTTGTACCCGTCTTTTTCCGGTCAGCCGGTGAGACCTTCATCTCTCCCACCAGACTCCCCTTCTCAAAGTGGAGGTCATACCGCTTACCATCCCGGCGCACCACCACGTCCATAAACCGGGAGGCATATTGGGTGGCACAGGCGCCAAGGCCGTTGAGCCCCAGGGAATACTCATAGTTGTCCCCGGAAGTGTTGTCATATTTACCCCCGGCGTAGAGCTCGCAAAAGACCAGTTCCCAGTTGTACTTGCCCACCTTTTCGTTCCAGTCCACGGGACAGCCCCGGCCAAAATCCTCCACCTGGATACGACCGTCCCGGAAGCGGGTGAGAATGATCTCCCGACCATACCCCTCCCGGGCCTCGTCGATGGCATTGGAGAGAATTTCAAAAACTGCGTGTTCGCAGCCCTCCAACCCATCCGAGCCGAAAATGACCCCCGGCCGCTTGCGTACCCGGTCAGCCCCCTCCAGCATGGAGATGGATTCGTTGCCATAATCCTGCTTGCTTTTTGCCATGAAATTCTCCTTTTATAGAAATGGGTACATCCGCCCAACATAAACTTGATTGTCCTTTATCTTAATCCATCCTGCCGGGCTGTGTCAAGAGGCCGCAGGTCCCACCCCAAAATAGCAAGCCAGCCAGCCCTTTGGGCTGGCTGGCAGTGTGTTTGCAAAAAACTCAGTTGGTGGTCAAGTACCGGTGGAGCATCACCACGACCTGTGCCCGCGTGGCCGATGCCTTGGGGGCCAAGGTGGTCTGGGTGGTGCCAGAAATGATGCCGCGATCCACCGCCCAGATCATCGGCTTGACTGCGTAAGCACTGACCTGATTCTTGTCGGCAAAGGCACCCAGGTTCCCTGCCGCAGACACATTGCCGCCCATGGCATCGGCATAGCGGCACAAGATGGCAGCAATCTGTTCCCGGGTTACATAGGCGTTGGGGCTGAAGGTGGTGTCGCTGGTGCCATTGACGATCCCTGTCACCGTCGCCCACACCACGGCACTGTAATAGTAGTCTCCCACATCCAGATCCTCAAAGTTGGTGGTCACCGTCATCTGCGGGCTGCCCGCAGAACGATAGAGCATCGTCACCAGCTGGGCCCGGGTCATGGCGCTGCTGGGACCAAATTTATCCGATGCAACCCCACTGACCAACCCGAAGTGGTGTGCAAAATCCACCGCGTCAGCCGCCCACAGACCTACCGTACTCTCAATGACATCCGCAAACTGATCGGAATGGGTTTTTTTCGTCACATGGACGTCGATGCTCTCTTTTTTGCTCTGCCCGGATTGGGTGGTCAGGGTCACAGGCAGACTGGCCAGCCCCGAAAAACCCGCCTGGGGCAGATAGCTCAGGGTAGAAACATGGAACTCCCCATCGCTGGCCGCATTGGTATAGTACTTCGTCCCTTCATCCCGGGTCCCACTGCCATAGAGCAGATCCCGCACCAGCAAGCCCGAGGTGGGTGTACCAAAGGTCACAGACACCACAGGGTCCGGGTCACTGCTGTTGTAGAAATCAGAGCCAGTAAAGGTAAGGCCTGTGCCGCCGCAGGTCACATCGCTCTCAGTGGGTGGGGGCACCGCCTGGCCATCCACCACAATCTCCAGACGTCCATAGTAAGTTAAGTCCCCATAGGCCAGGAAGTTGATCCCGTAGGTCCCCTTCTGCAAGGGCGTGAAGGTCACCTCAGACAGCAAGCCGTCCCAGGCAATCCCCTCCTGCTCAGGTTTTTCCAGGCCATAAGCGGCATCATCTTTCACCTGGAGCATCCCTGCCTGACTGCCTGTCACCGTGTCCAAATCAAAGATCACATGAGTCAGACCGGGGATGGGCCGGGCAACCCCCAACTCCTCATCCCCCTGCATGAGCTGCTCGATGACGGACCGTTTGCCATCCAAATCCTTTAGCTGATCCAGGCGCACAATCCCTTTTTCCACCGCGTGGGCAGCTCCAATGGTCGTGCCGGGGTAAACCTTGACCTGGTAGCGGCAGGTCCCTGTGAAAATCTGGGTGCTGTCGGTCTTGCTCACCGCAGTAACATGACAGAGAAATGCCATCCCTGTAAGGGTGACAGGCTGGATGGTGTGGGACGCCTCCGTGCCCACTTCCTTTCCACTGTCATCTGTCCAGCGATAAGAGATGGTATACCCATCTGTGACATCGTTTTCTCCGTTTTTCACTGCCGCCTGGGGCGCTTTCAAGGTTGTGTCCACATACTGCCCGGCGCTGATCTCCACCAGGCTGGAAGGCAGCTGGAGCTTGTCTCCGGCTGAAGAACCACCTTCCTCAGTCACCGTCAGACGATAGGTTGCCAGCACAGGGGTTCCATTCTGGTTCTTCCCCTCAGAAATGGCGAGGATCTCTGCCGACCCCTTCGATACCGCCGTGACCAGTCCCTTGGGTGAGACCGTAGCCACCTGGGGCGCTGTTGTTGTCCAGGAAACTTCCTGATCCCCCTTGCTGCCATGGGCATACGTCACCTCAGCCGTCAGCTGGCGCTGCTTACCCACAGGCAGGTTTTCCGGCCCAGATGGGGTAATGGTCACCCCAGAAACATAGTCCTCTTCCACCGTCACAGCGCAAACTGCCGTATAGTTTCCATCCAAAGTGGAAACAGTAATGTTGGCTGTTCCTTTCGCCAGCGCTGTGACCAGACCCTGGTCAGAAACTGTGGCCACACTGGTTTTATTGGATCGCCAAGTCACTTCGGCGTTTGTCGCATCGCTGGGCTGTACAGATGCCTTTAATTTGGCTGTTTTTCCCGGAACGAGAGAGAGTGAGGTTTCACTTAGACTCACACCCGTCACAAAAACATTGGCTGCCATGGCAGGTGCTGTCAGACTCATGGCCAGGACCAGCACCAAGAAAAGGGAAAGAACGCGGTTTACGGTTTTTTTCATGGTTCCACCTCAAAGGACGTCCCTGCGCTTTGGGACACGAAATATCGAACAAAGGTATTATACCATATTCTCCCCATTCTGGAAGGGCTTTTTGGGGACTTTTCCTCTCTTTTTTCGACTTTTAATCCATCGTTTTCCAGGTATCCCCTGTGACATATCCGAGCAGGCTATCCATATACTTGAAAGGACAGAGATTCCCTGTCCGGCAAGGAGGAATCCCCTATGGCAAAATCCGCCCCCATGACCGAGATGCAGGCCTTGCGACAGTATCTGGAAGAAACCAACCAGGATCTGGCCGCCGCCAGAGCCGGCTTCGACCAGACCGCAGATCAAGATCTGCTCGAATACTATCTCTATGAAATCAATGCCCTCCGGGCAAAGCACACCTATCTGCTCCGACAAATGCGTTCTTTAGAAAGGCAGGCTGTTCCATGAGTCTCTTTTCCCCAGACGGTCCCTGGCTGACCGTCCTGCTGTTTTCCCTCCTGTTCCTGGTCCTCTTTCGACGTCCTCTGGCCTGGCTGCTGAAACTGCTGGCTCGATCCGCCCTGAGTTTGGGGGCACTGGCCTTATGGTCACAAAGCGGCTTGGCCGCAGGATTGGCCTTGGGGGTCAACCCCTTCAATGCCATCACTCTAGGGTTACTGGGTCTGCCCGGCCTGGGCCTGCTTTTCCTCTTCCGCTGGCTCTCCCTTACATAAAGGATACCATCAGGCCCCTGTGACAGGGCGCCTCTGCTTCTCCCCATTGGGCAGCGGACCCCAAGATCTACCACATGCAGAAAGGAGCTCCTTTATGTCTCGGTCTTACTATCACCGCCCCTCTTTTTGGGCCAGGGCAGGACAAGTCCTGTTGGTCCTGGTTTGCTCTGCTGGAGCCTTCGCTGGCGGTTTTCTCATTCTGTGTTTCTTAGGTGTCCTCTCGCCTGCCGCCATCGCCCAGCAGGTCACCGATTGGCTGGACCCTCAGCCCCCAGCCACAGCCGCCATCGCCCCCTCCCAAGAG
>JAHHRP010000078.1 GCA_020025735.1 Evtepia sp. | reverse complement strand
ATGATCTATAATTCATCCTACAATAAATAGGTGTTATAAGAGATTGCGATTGCGCGGAGATGGGAGAGGAAGATAGAATGAGAGATGTTATTACTGTGAAGACCATGCGAGAGAGTGATGCCCATACGATCGAACAATATGTCTCTAGCCGAGAACTCATGCGTCGGGCTGCTATGGGTGTTTACCAGGCAGTTGATTGGCATGGACGTGTAGGGATTCTTGCCGGTGGGGGGAACAACGCTGGGGATGGCTATGCACTGGCAGGTATTTTGATGCAGCATGGAGTTTCTTGCACTGTCTATCTAGTTTCTGAAAAGTTTTCTGAGGACGGAACATTTTATTACAATCAGGCGATAGAAAAAGGCGTAGAAATGGTACCTTTTACCGGGGAAGAGGACTTGTCTTCTTTTGATATTTTGGTGGACTGCCTGCTAGGTACCGGTTTTACCGGCGCCGTTCGAGGGAGAGTTTGTCAAGCAATTCAAGCCATAAACCAAGCGAGGGCCTTTGTGGTTAGTGTCGATATCAACAGCGGCATGAACGGCGACACTGGCAGGGGAGAGTTGATGGTAAAGTCAGATCTTACTGTTACCATTGGCAGCTTAAAAGTGGGAATGTTTTTGGGAGATGCAGTATGGCAGATTGGTAAGCTGGTGGTGGCGGATATTGGAATCCGCCTGATTCGGGAGGATTTTTTTCTAGCAAGCCCAGACGAGGCAGTGTTCCCCCGAAGCGGCTTCTCCTTGGCAGGAGAACATGTGGTTCTAATGACACCTGGCGAGGTAGAAGCGATGGCCAAGGACTGTCAGACCATTCCAGAGGCGGCCCAGGAGATCGCGCTGCGAAGACAGAAGCTGATCCGGGTTTTAGGAAAACATTCCCTAGTCACTGACGGATACCGCACCTATTTTTTGGAGGAAGGGGAATATCCCGCTCAAATTACCTCTTTGGGCGAGGAATAAGGATGCACGCGGGAACCATGTTGCTGGTTCCCGCGTGCATTTTGTTTCGATCCAGATAGATTTCCCGCTCGAAACAAGAGACAATTCAGGGAAAGAGAATATGTGGTATATACAATGAGAACTGATCGAGTTCGGTTTTGCCCTGTATATTATTCATGTTGAATGGATTCTGCCGGAACCATGTCAAAAACTCGGTGAGAAAGGAGGTCCCGTTCCTCTGGATCGTGGGTGACAAAGATCATGGTGCGGTCTTTTGTGTTGGCTTTTAGATAGTCAAGCACGATGGCTTTGGTGTCTCGGTCCAGACCAGTGAAAGGTTCATCCAGAATTAACACCTTTCCAGGGGCAAGCACTGCGCGGGCAATGGCAACACGGCGTTTCATACCACCGCTGAGCATCCGAACAGGAAGCGTTAAACTTTCACCAAGTCCCATGTCAGATAGATGCCGGATTGCGTCCTGTTTGCTCCCATGAGGGTGAACCAAAGCAACGTTAGAAAGCGCGGAGAACGCCTCAAAGAGTCGATTTTCTTGAAAAACGGCGGACATGGGAAACGTCTGCCCATGGATCGTCCCAGCATCAGCCGTTTCCAAGCCAAGAATGATCCGCAGTAAGGTTGTCTTGCCGCATCCTGAAGGTCCCATGATGCAGGTGCGCTGCCCTCCAGGGAAGCGCACAGAAAGATCTCGGAGGACCACTCTTTCCCCATAGTGTTTTTCGATGTGTTCCAGAATGAGATCTGTCACAGTTTTTCTACCCCCTCGAACACCCCCCTGAGCAGGGTGAGAAATCCTTTTTCAAAAAGGACGCTGATGATGACGACGATAACCGTCCAGGCGAACAAGTCTACGGTATTGAAGTATACCTTGGCATCATAAAACATCCGTCCGATGGAACCAGTGGGAATCCCGATAATTTCTGCTGCAATGCCTGCCTTCCAGGAGATTCCTAAACTGACTGTGCAGGCGGAGAGGAAATATGGTTTCAACTGAGGCAGCCAGAGATAGAGAAGACGCTTGGGCCAGGACAGCCGAAAGACCTGTACTGCTTCGAGAAGCTGTTTGTCCACGCTGCGAACACTTTGGAGAACATTGGTGTAGAGAATGGGCAGCACCATGAGAAAGGAGATAAACACCGAAAGATGGGAAGAAGGCATCCAAATCAGGCAAATGATGATGAACGAAGCCACGGGAATGGATTTAATCATCACAGACCAAGGACGGAATAAGATCTCAAACAGGGGAAAGCGTCCAGCCAGCGCGCCGAAGAGCAAGCCAACGATCACGCCTAAAAGGAACCCCGCCACAATTTTCCGAAATGTAAACCACACCGTGGCCCAGAAATTAGCTTCCTGCCAAATGGTTCCCAAGCGCATGGCCACAGAAAAAGGGGTAGGGACCAGAAGTTGTTGCCCTACACGGATGGCCAACAGCTGCCACACGGCCAAGGCGAGCAGGACTGCACCCACCCGCTGGAGGAGCATCTTATGTTGTGACTGGATCTGCGTTTCCTGCTTCATGGTTTGCCTCTTTCCTCAATCAATATTGAAATACAGTATACCACATTTTTCGTTTAACTACGTTGCTCCCGCAACAAAATTTTGCCGAAGAAGAAGGGGAAAGGAGATTTCCCGGTTGTAAAATCTTCTGGTTTGGAGTACAATGATGCCCATTGAAATGAGGGAAAGATACGGTGAACCATTATGCTATCTGAAGAAAAACAGATTCAATTTGCAGCGCTGCGACGCCAGCTCATCGTCAAAGAGTTCTCTGCGATGAACCCTCGCCAGCTGGAGGGTGTTCTGACCACGGAAGGTCCGCTGCTCCTGCTGGCTGGTGCAGGCAGTGGAAAGACAACGGTGCTTATTAACCGCATTGCCAACCTCCTGCGCTATGGTCGGGGATCGGACTCAAAAGAAGTTGCAGATTATGTGACAGAGGAAGATCTTGCCTTCCTGACCGCCTATGCCAAGAATCCGTCTCCCACAGAACAGGAGTTCAGCCGAGCATCCCTTCTGTGCGCGCTGGAACCCGCTGCCCCATGGCAGGTGATCGCCATTACCTTTACCAACAAAGCAGCCGGGGAACTCAAGCAGCGTTTGGAAGAGAAGATTGGTTCCGAGGCGCGGGATATCTGGGCCGCAACCTTCCATTCAGCCTGTGTCCGCATCCTTCGTCGGGACATTGAAAAATTAGGGTTTCCTGCGTCCTTTACAATCTATGACACGGATGATTCCCTCCGGGTCATCAAGGA
The DNA here is from genome assembly GCA_020025735.1 of Evtepia sp. GTDB lineage: Bacteria > Bacillota > Clostridia > Oscillospirales > Oscillospiraceae > Evtepia. Next base: position 5,679 of record JAHHRP010000078.1, on the reverse strand, counting down.
GTGTCTCAAGGAACTGAACATGGATGACAAAGCATTCCAGCCTCGGACTGTCTTAGGTTATATTTCCCGCGCAAAAGATGAAATGCTGTTGGCCCCGGAGTATATGGAGCAGTGTCGTGCAAAGGGCGATCTCCGGTTGCAAAAGATCGCCAATGTCTATCTGGCATATCAGAAAAAACTGTGGGGCGCTGGGGCACTGGATTTCGATGATATCATCCTCCACACCGTTCGGCTGCTGCAACAGTTTGAAGAAGTCCGAACGTACTATCAAAATAAATTCCACTATGTACTCATTGATGAGTATCAGGACACGAATCATTTGCAGTACCTCCTGGCTGCACTGCTGGCAGGAGGACGGAAAAATATCTGTGTGGTGGGAGATGACGATCAGTCCATCTATCGCTTCCGGGGTGCTACCATTGAAAACATTCTGTCCTTTGAGAAGGAATATCAAAACGCTCGTGTGATCCGTTTGGAACAAAACTACCGCTCCACCGGGAATATTCTGGAGGCTGCCAATGCAGTGATTCGGAACAACCGTGGGCGAAAAGGGAAGAAGCTCTGGACCGATCATGGCGAAGGGGAGAAGGTCTATTTCCATACCGCCAGCAACGAACGCGAGGAAGGAATGTACGTTGCAACCCAGCTTTTGCGGGCCTATGGAGAAGGAAGAAAGTGGCGGGACTGTGCTGTTCTCTATCGGATGAATGCCCTGTCAAACCAGATCGAAATGGCGCTGAAGAGCAACAGTATTCCGTATCGGGTGGTGGGGGGCTTCCGCTTCTTTGAGCGAGCTGAGATCAAAGACATGCTCTCTTATCTTTGCGTCATCCACAATCCCCAGGATGATCTGCGCCTGCTGCGGGTGGTGAACAATCCCCCCCGGGGCATCGGGGCTAAGACCATGGAAACAGCCAGGAGCATTGCAGCGCAAGAAGGACGTGCTTTGTGGGATGTTTTGGTTCATGCCGATCAGATCCCAGATCTAAAAAAGGCAGCCCCCAAGTTCCAAAAGTTTGTTGTTCTGATCCAGTCCATGCAGCGGCTGTCAGAAGAAGTGGACTTGCCAGAGTTTTATGAGACCCTGATTCAGGAGAGCGGCTACGCGGCCATGCTGTCGGAGAAAAAAGACAACGAAAGCAAGTCGCGTCTGGAGAACATTCACGAGTTGGCTTCTTCGATCAGTGGCTATTTGGAGAATGCAGAAGATCCTTCTCTGGGAGGATTTTTAGATGAGGTGGCATTGTACACAGATTTGGATGGTGTGGAGGAAGATGACAACTGTGTTACCCTCATGACCATGCACGCTGCCAAGGGACTGGAATTTCCTGTGGTCTTTACCATTGGCTTAGAAGAAGGTGTTTTCCCTGGCTACCGGGCCATCGGCGAGGAGGAAGAGTTGGAAGAAGAGCGCCGTCTGTGTTATGTGGCCCTCACCAGGGCCAAGGAGCGCCTCTATCTCACCTGTGCTTCCCAGCGGATGCTCTTTGGCAGAACCTCTGCCAATTTGCCTTCCCGGTTTGTCCAAGAGATCCCGGAGGAACGGATGCGGTCCAGCGGGAAAATCCAGCCATCTTATCGAGAGAGAGTCCAAAATAACGACTGGTCTACGGAGGAAAGGATCTCTCAGATGCCACGCGCAGAATCCAACCCCCAGGGTGCTCGTCCCACAGGGACCCGCGCCGCACCGGCGGCTTATCGAAAACCTGCACCCAAGGCGCAGCCCCTTCCACAGCTGCAAAAGGGAGAAATGGTCCGACACTCCGCGTTCGGTACTGGTATGGTTCTATCGGTCCAACCTATGGGAGGCGATGCACTGCTTGAGGTGGCCTTCGACAACATCGGCACCAAGCGCATGATGTTAAAGGCCGCAGCGCAGTTCATGGTAAAATTGTGAGCATCTGCTATGCTGCGTTAACAGACAGAGAAAGAGCCCGTGACGAAAATGCCGTCACGGGCTTATACGATATCGCCAAGGGAAAGAAACGGCCTCTTGAGCGTATGCAATACCTACTCTGGGGCCTGTGAGGATAGAAAAGGGTGAAAGATCATCCGCTGGGGTACTTAGGCCGATGTCTTCCAGTCGGTCGCAGAGGAAAAGTTCCTCTCCCAGCAAAGAGATTCCATTCTCTGCTCTGGTAAGGCAGAGCGCCTGGCAAAGTTTCCCTGGGCCATTGAGAAAATTTTTCTGCTGATAGGAACTTAGCTCTGCCCAAGCCTTACCGTATCGATTCAAGGCCAGCGCTTCGCTATGTGCCCTAGACAGTCCGCCCCGAAGGAGAACGGCACAGGGTTCTCCCGCCGACTCTGTCACAAAGTTCAAGCAGTGGTACATACCATAAATAAAATAAATGTAGGCGGTCCCTGGTGAGGCGAACAATGTTTCTGTTCGGGCAGTCCGACGATAATTGTAAGCATGACAGGCTTTATCCATCCGGCCAATGTACGCTTCGGTTTCACTGATACGCACAGCCAGAGGCAAGCCGTCTTTCACCCGCACGAGGTATTTCCCCAACAAGTCCCGGGCAACCTGACGAGTGTCTCGATCATAAAAATCTTGTGTCAGTTTCATGGTACCTCCATCCAGCAAATTTTTTCCGGCGGTGTTTCCTCTCCACATACTGTGGCCCGCCAGCACTCCCCAGCGTAAGTGCGAAAAAATAGGCCCTTAGTGGGTGGGGTTTCCCCCCAACGACGTCGCAGACCATCTCCGGTATATTTACACCATGCTTCCTTTCTGGTCCAAAGGGTATAAAAGCTTGGCCAATCCCCCCCAGAATCTAGAAAAACAGCATATTCCTCTGGTGTCAGCGCATACCGAGGGAGTGCCTTTCCTCTGGGACGGATCATCTCGATGTCCACACCAATTGGTTTTTCAGAGAGAGCACAGAGAACAAAAGCACCGCTGTGGCTCCAGTTTATGTGAATATCTGGGTGTGCAGACAGGTATGGTTTGCCCAAAGAAGTTCTGGCAATGCAAGGCAGAGGAGAGATCTGGTAGGCAGTTTCCAAAGCGCAGGTCAATAGTGCTTGCGGCGTTGTTTCTAAGGCACCATATAGTTTCACGGGAAACGCCCTCCTTTCTGATCGGAAATTTTCCCGAAGAAACAGGGAAAAGGTGTCGGAAATACTTGCCAATCTCAGGGGAATTGGATTATAATAATTGACCGATGTATTCTTCAAGAAAAACCCGCGGTTTTTGCCGCGTCCAGTTATATTATAGCGGAAGGGAAAAGGTGTGTAAACCCAATGGGAATCGATCGAATCCATGAGTATATCGTGCCTGGAAAAAAGGCGCATTTGGTGGGGATTGGCGGTGTGTCTATGTCCCCGTTGGCAGAGGTCTTGCAAGGAGAGGGCCTTGTGATCTCTGGTTCGGACATGAAAGAGAGTCAGGCAGTGGAGCACCTCCGATCTTTGGGGATCCCTGTGGTCATTGGCCATCTGTCGGAGAGTGTGGAGGGGAAAGATCTGGTGATCCGTACCGCTGCTGTTCACGACAGCAACCCAGAGATTGCCGCCGCACATGCGCTAGGTATCCCTGTCTTTGAGCGGGCGCAAGCCTGGGGTTCTATTATGCGCCGGTATCAGAACGCCCTATGCATTTCTGGTACCCACGGAAAGACAACGACAACTTCAATGTGTACCCACATCGCCATGGCAGCCCGGGTAGACCCCACAGTAATGATCGGTGGCACATTACCAATCCTTGGCACCGGACATCGCGTTGGGAAGGGGAAGACGATCATTTTAGAGTCCTGTGAATACTGCAACTCTTTCCTGTCATTCTATCCCACAGTAGCGGTTATTTTGAACATCGAGGCTGACCACCTAGACTTTTTTAAAGACTTGGAAGATGTGGAACATTCTTTCCGGGCTTTTGCAGATCTCGTCCCACCTGGCGGCACAGTCCTGGCCAATGGAGAGGACAAGAACACCATGGATGCACTGGCAGGCAAAGAGGGCGTTTTGACCTTTGGCCTGTCGAAAGGGGATTTCCATAGTGAAAACCTCACTTGGGACCACGGCTTTCCTTCCTTTGATGTGGTTTGGAATGGCAAGCCTACAATTCATGTCACGCTTCAGGTCCCCGGGGAACATAATGTAAAAAACGCCATTGCCGCCGCAGCTTCCGCTTTGGTGTTGGGCTTGCCCGGTCAAGCCATTGCACAGGGATTGCAGGATTTCCGAGGCGCCGGACGGCGATTTGAATATAAGGGAGAGGTCAAAGGTGCTGTGGTCTATGATGACTATGCGCACCATCCAGGCGAGTTGAAGGCGCTGCTGGACACAGCCGCCAGCCTTGGCTATGCGCGGGTGATCTGTGCCTTCCAGCCCCACACATATACACGCACCAAGGCGCTGTTCTCCGAGTTTGCAGAGGTGCTTCAACATGCAGACATCCTCTATTTGGCAGAGATCTTTGCTGCCAGGGAGAAAAATGAAGTAGGTATTTCTTCTCAGGACTTGGCAAATGCTGTGCCTGGTGCCCACGCGGCGAAAAACTTTGCAGAACTGACAGATCGGCTCTATGATTTGGCGCAGCCAGGGGATTTGATCCTCACCGTAGGGGCTGGTGATATTTATACCGTAGGAGAGGAACTGGTCCGACGGGGGCAGAATAGGACGCTCTAAGCGACAAATTTCTTCGTGAACTGATTTTTGTGCATGCATTGGTTTGAAAAAGAGGAACAATGGAAAGAATTGAACTACATGAGGTCCCCGGCTTTTCCTTTGGCCAAGTGCAGGACCTAACTTCTGGAACTGGCTGTACAGTGATTCTATGTCCGGAGGGAGCGGTTACTGGTGTGGATGTACGCGGCGGATCTCCCGGTACGCGGGATACCGATGCCCTGAATCCAGTGTGTAATCGAGAGGTGGTCCATGCAGTGGTTCTCACTGGTGGAAGCGCTTTCGGATTGGATGCCGCTGGCGGTGTCATGAACAGGCTGGAGGAGGTGGGCATTGGCCGGGACGTGATGGTAACAGTGGTTCCCAACGTCTGTGCCGCTGTGCTCTTCGACCTGAAGTTTGGGGCGATGGATGTCCGGCCTGACGGTGCCATGGGCCGTGCTGCCTGTGAAGCTGCGCTGAAAGGCGGACCGTTTCAGGAGGGAAACTTTGGGGCAGGAACTGGCTGCTCTGTGGGGAAGATCCGTGGCCCTCAGTTTGCGATGAAGGGCGGCATCGGTGCTTGTGCCTTTCAGCAAGGTGAGCTGATGGTGGGCGCTGTGGTAGCCTGCAATGCCATGGGTGATGTTTTAGAACATGGAAAAATCATTGCTGGTGCCCGGACTGATGACGGCATGGCGTTTGCAAACACAGAGGAATGGCTCATATCCCACAGCCAGCGTCAGCGGGATATTTTCAGCGGTAAGCTCGTAGGGGAGAATACCGTGATCGGCTGCGTGATTACCAACGCAGCCATGACCAAGGCGCAGGCGACAAAGCTGGCTGCTGTAGCGCAGAATGGCGTCGCCCGTGCAATCCGTCCTGCCAATGCAACCTTTGATGGTGACAGCCTGTTTGCTATGTGTCACGGTACAGTTCAGGCTGACCCAGATGCTGTGGGCATCCTAGCAGCTCGTGCGGTAGAGGAAGCAATTATCCGAAGCGTCAAGACAGCAGAGAGTCTCCATGGCCGTATTGCGCTGCAAGACCTCCCTGCGGAATTAGAAT
>JAHHRP010000077.1 GCA_020025735.1 Evtepia sp. | reverse complement strand
CGTCCAGCATATTTTCGATGAAAATGCCATACCCCTTGGTGGGGTCATTCACCAGAACGTGGGTGACAGCGCCCACCAGCTTCCCGTCCTGAAGAATGGGACTGCCGCTCATGCCCTGGACGATACCACCGGTCTGTTCCAACAGTCTGGGGTCCGTGACTCGAAGCATCAGGTCACGGGTGCCTGCGGAATTGTCATAGACTTTCTCAATGTCTACGGTGTACTCTTCCACCTTGGTGCCAGAAACATTGGAGAGAATGGTGGCTTTGCCCGGATGAAGTGCATCCCGACTGGCTATGGGTACGGGATTGCCAGAGAAAGTGGTAGGATCATCGAGCCGTCCAAAGACACCCTGCTGGGTGTTGGCGAAAAGGCTGCCTAAATCCTGGGTCGAAGAAAACACACCTCGTAGTTCTCCAGGGCGTCCATCTGTGCCTTTGACCACGCCAGCAACCGAAGCAGGGGTAATGGAGCCAGACTGGAGTTTCATAAGCACAGCGGTATCCACGTCATTGATACCGTGGCCGAGGGTTCCGAACAAACCTGTATCCGGGTCAACAAAGGTCAGCGTCCCGATCCCGGCCATAGAATCCCGAATCCAAGCGCCCAGTTTGTAGCTGCCGTCGGTGCTGCATTGGGCGGACCGGATGGTTACTTCCCGGCTCTTTTCTTCTCGTACGATGGTCAGTGACATCTCCTGGCCATTCAGGTTCTGGAGGATTTCCTGCACCTGCTCAATGGAGTCTACCTGGGTGCCGTTGATGTGGGTGATCACATCGCCCTCCAGCAGGCCGCAGGCACGGGCAGGGGAGGTCACGCCCTGATCGGTGGTGATATCGGACAGACCTACCACCAAAACACCTTGTGCAAAGAGCTTAATACCTACTGCCCGGCCCAAGGGAATGACAGTGCGGGGAGGCTGCACTTGGTTGTCTGCCGCCTGTGCGCCAGGGACCAAAGAGAAGGTCAGCAATGCCGCAGCGGCCAACAGGAACAAGACGCGAAAAAAAATTGCTCCCAGGCCGTGGTGCTGTTTGATATCCTGCAAGAGATCACCTCTCTTTTGATTTGATTTTTGTCAGGATAGTTTGCGATCCAAGAGGATAGAAAACCATCCAAACGGCAACGCTATGATGGCTGATGACAGCCGCCATAGAGCGCGAAAAAACGCGCAGACTTACTATGACCAATTTTTTATAAAAAAGACACGGCAAAGTTACACAGTGTTTCCTTGGAAGAGGTTGCTTGCTTTTTTGGGTGGGCTTTGCTAAGATAACAATGAATGAAGATCGAAGAGAAGGAAAGGCTTGTCAATCAAAGATGAGCAGAATTTGGCTGTGTCATTTTGTGGCATAACGCCAATGTGAAGGAGACCTGACCACCTTTCCATGGACAGACAAGACAAAAGAGGTGGCAGGAGATGGAAGGAACGCCAGACTGGATGCCAGGCGTTTCTATCCAAATTTATTTATAGTAGGAGGTGAGGTAGCATTGACGATTGAATATAAGACCAAAGGCGTTTGTTCTCGGCAGATGAAGGTGAAGATCGAGAAGGGCGTGGTGCAGAAGGTGGAGATCATTGGTGGCTGCGCTGGGAATAGCCAAGGCGTGTCCCGTCTAGTCGAAGGGATGCGTGCAGAGGAGGCCATGGACAAGATTGCAGGAATTCGCTGTGGCAATAAGGCCACATCATGTCCTGACCAGTTATCCAAAGCGCTCCAGATCGCGCTGGCGGAGGAAGCCAAGCGGGAGAATAGTTAAACCCGTCCTGATGGAGTTAAACGGCAAACAAAAAAAGAACGCAGGGAGGAAATTATCGTGGCAATATTATACTTTGGCGGCTGCACTCCAACGGCAGATCATCCAGAAGCCAGCAAGAAGTTGGCTGCATACATCAAGAAAAAATTTCAGGTGGACCCTGTGGGCTGCTGTCGGAGCAACCACCCGAAGCTGACGCCAGAAGATACTGCAATTGTGGTGTGCAACAACTGTGCCAACATCATCGACGAGAGTGGAAAAGCCGATCATATCGACTTTGTTTGGGAGATCATAGACAACGATCCCGACTTTGTTTTTCCAGACTATCATGGGGAGAAGATGACCCTTCAGGATTGCTGGATGGCAGTTGAGAAGCGGCATATTCAAGATGCCATCCGCTCTCTGTTGAAGAAGATGAACATTGATGTGGTGGAGCTGGAAGAGAATTATGAAAAAACCCGCTACTGCGGCATGAATCTGGCGGCTCCCTGCAGTGAGAGCAACGCCAAACTAGCCCCTAAGCGCTATGTGCAGCAGTATCCCCACATGTTCCAGCCGATACCAAAGGAAGAACGTCCAGCACATTTCAAAAAGTATTGTGAACAGTTCACCACAGATAAGGTGGTCTGTTATTGCCGTTCCTGCCGGAACGGTTTACTTATGGGGGGCAAGCAGGCGCTGCATTTGTTGGAGCTTCTCTTTCCCAATGATTGACGAGATTCAGAGGAAAAACGCCTGGAAGTGATTTCCAGGCGTTTTTATTTGATATTATCCTGTTAGCTGCCGCCGTTGGGCCAAATTTAATACCCCTTCTTGTCGCCGCGTCAAGGAAGGCAGGGTCTTTTCCAGCCCTAAGGCCACTGCTTGGAGTGGATCTTCGGCTAAGTGGGCATCAATCCCTGTTCGAGCGGTCAATAGGTCATCCATCCCCCGCAGAAGACTACCCCCACCAGTGAGTAAAATTCCGCTGACCGCGACATCGGCGGCAAGCTCTGGTGGGGTGCGCTCCAATACTGTTTGAACGGCGGAAACAATGGTTTCTGCTACTGGGGCAAATGCCTCCGCCGTTTCTGTTCCAGAGAGCATAACTTCTCGTGGTAAGCCTGTGTTTAGGCAGCGGCCTTTGACAGACAAGGTGTCTTCTCCCTGCCCAGAAATTTGCCCAATGGCGCATTTGGCTTCCTCGGCAGTCCGGGCACCCAGAAGAAGATTGTGCTTCTGGCGCACATATTGAATGAGAGCTTGATCGAACTGATCCCCAGCGGTGGTTAGACAGGTGGAGGTCACTACCCCACCTAAAGCGGTCACAGCGACGTCGGTGGTCCCACCGCCGATGTCCACGACCATGTGGCCTTCTGGCTGGGCAATGTCGATTCCGGCTCCCAGCGTGGCAGCCAAGGGCTCCTCCATCAGATAGACCCGCCGCGCACCTGCTTGCAGTCCGGCCTCTACCACTGCCCGCTCGGCTACCTCGGAGATACCAGAGGGGACTCCTACTAACAGCCGGGGTTTTAACAGACGGCCAGGGGCAGCTTTGTGCAGGAAGAAGCGAACCATGGTTTCGGCCACAGTACAGTAGTCAATGATCCCATCTCGTAGGGGCCGCACTGCCACCAGTTCTCCAGGGGTGCGCCCCAGCATTTGGCGGGCAGCTTGTCCAACTTGGAGTACCTGTCCGGTACGTCTGTCTACCGCTACCACTGCTGGTTCCTGGAGAAGGACCCCCTTACCCCGGGTGGCCACCAGCACGGAGGTGGTTCCCAGATCCATCGCGATGTCTCGCGCAAATCCTCCTTGCACTTGCTTGTCCATATCCACGCTCCCTTTCCGATGTCTTTTAGCGTTCCAATGTCGTTGGTAAGAGTATAACCGAAAGACAGAGAGGCTTTCCCGCGAAACATGGGAAAGCCGTTGGGATTTCTTTATGGAATCTTATAGGGGGTGCGGCACAGTGTGGCAGCTACTACCTGTGCAGCACCAGCTTGTTGGAGGGTCCGTGCAGCCTCATTCAAGGTTGCGCCGGTGGTAAGGATATCATCAATGAGCAGGACCCGCTGGCCAGCGACTTCTGCCGGGTGAGGTGCCGTATAAACTCCCGCAACATTGGCCTGCCGCTGACTACCGTGGGCTAGAGAGGATTGGGGTTGATTCTTTCCGGTTTTTTCCAGTAAGGGCAGCGCTGTTTCTCCCAGTGCCTTAGCAGCTTCTTGGGCAAGAAGCTGGGCTTGGTCATAGCCCCGCCGCTTTAGCGTTTCTGGTGAGACGGGTACCCAAGAGATCAGATCATAGCTTCCCGGAAGATAGGTACGGATGGTTTTAGCCAATACTGCGCCATAAGCTTTGGCATAGCCTTTTCGTCCCGAGAATTTGAACTGGAGTACAGCATTTCGCACAGGCATCTGATACCAGACGGCACAGGCACACCGGGCAAAGGATTCTCCAGAAACTACGGCTTGGGCACCCTCCAACCAAAACGCAGCGTTCTGACAATGGGAGCAGGGTCCCCCATCTGTTGCGGCACCTGTCTTACCGCAAAAAGGACATTTTGGAGGATAGAGTAAGTTCAGCAGAGTTTGGATGAGTGACATGAAGGGCCTCCTTTACGGTCTGCCTCTGGACAGCCTGGCTCGGAGACCACTATACCGCCGCTGCTGGCGGTCATTGGCGGCCATGCGGGAGAGGACAGTTTCATCTCCCACCACGATCAGCAGATCTTTCGCCCGGGTCATCGCAGTGTAGAGGACCCCACGGGTGAGAAGCATGGGGGCGGCCTCTACAGCAGAGAGGATGACGGCCCGATACTCACTACCCTGGGCTTTGTGCACCGTGATGGCATAGGCTGGTTCCAGTTGATTCATCATGTCTGGGGAGTAGCTGGCCCGATGGCCTTCAAAGTCTACCGTAACCAATCCACTGGATGGATCAATGGTCTCGATCCGGCCAATGTCTCCGTTAAAAATCCCCATGCCGACATCAGTACCGTCTGTTTTTTCCCACAGGACGTCATAGTTGTTTTTTACCTGCATGACCCGGTCGCCCTCCCGGAAGAGAAGGGAGCCAAAGGCTTTCTCATGTTTGCCGGCGTCGGGAGGATTTACGGCATCTTGGAGCATCCGGTTTAGGGCGGTGGTTCCTGCTGTACCTTTGCGGGTAGGGGAAAGGACTTGGATCTGTTCTGGGGGGATGCCCATGTTTTTGGGCAGCCTAGTTTGGCAGAGGGAGACGATGGTTTCTGCTGCGGCCACAGGGTCTGGTCTGCGGAGAAAGAAGAAATCTCCAGCCGCATCGTTGAACAATACAGGGCAGTCTCCTTGGTCCACAGCACGGGCACCACGGATGATGGCAGAGGCGGCAGCCTGGCGGAAAATCTCTGTCAGGCATAAGGTGGGCAGACGCTGGGAGCGAAGCAAATCGGAGAGAAGGTTCCCAGGCCCCACGGAGGGAAGCTGGTGAGGATCGCCCACCAACACCAGGCGGCAGCCGTTGGGCAGGGCAGCCAGGAGAGCCTGCATCAGGACGATATCGACCATAGAGGCTTCGTCTAGGATCACAGCATCGGTATCTAGAGGGGTCTGTTCATTGTGTGCAAAGGTAAGCCCCCCGGTCTGACTGTCATACCGGGTTTCCAGCAGCCGATGAATGGTACAGGCTTCGGCATCACAGGTTTCCGATAGACGCTTGGCGGCTCGTCCGGTGGGGGCGGTCAGGGCTGTGCGGAGCTGAAGATGGTCAAACAGGGCCAGAATACCGCGCAGAGAGGTGGTCTTGCCAGTGCCGGGTCCGCCAGTGAGAAGCATTACTTGTCGTTTGGCAGCAGTCTTAACGGCTTCCACTTGAAGGGGGGCGTAGGTCAGACCTTGCTGACGCTGGATTTTTTTCAAAAGCCGATCCAGATCTTTCGGCGGACAGAGATCCGTTTCATCCATGGCAAGCAACGCGTTTGCGACATAGGTTTCGCAATGGTAGAGTTTTGCCAGATAGCAGGCATCCTGTCCGGCGATTTCCTCCCGGATGATTTTTTGTTGGTCTGTCATATCATCCAGGCAATCTGCCAACACAAGAGGGTCTGTGCCCAGCAGCCGTTGGGCGGCGGCCAGGAGCTTGTCGTGGGGAAGAAAGACGTGGCCGTTGTCTAAATTATGGGAGAGAGTATACAGCAGTCCTGCTTCCAGACGCGCGGTGTCCTCAGGGGCAAAGCCCAATTCTTGGGCCAGCTTGTCCGCGGCAGGGAAGGGGACGAAAAGAGGTTCTTCAATGAGCAGATAGGGGTCTGCGCGCAACGCAGAAAAAGCCATGTCACCATATCGCCGATACAGAGGCATGGCTATGGACAGAGGCAGGCCATGGGCGGAGAGAAAATCCAGCAGTCGGCGCATGGCCAGCTGCATGCAAAGGGAGTGGTGGATGGTCTGGGCTCGTTTGGGAGAGATCCCCCGAACTTCTGTCAGCCGCTGAGGGTCTTCTTCTATGATCGTTAAAACATCTTCCCCAAAGGCATCCAGCAGCCGACGGGCAGTAGCCGCACCCACTCCCTTTACTGCGCCGGAGGCCAGATACTCGAGCAAAGCTTTTTCCCCCACGGGCATCCGGCGCTCCACAATCTCGGCTTTGAATTGTTCTCCGTATGTACTGTGTCGAGTCCACTGCCCGTGGACAGATAGTCCTTCCCCAGGCCGGATGCCCGGCATGGTGCCAACCACGGTGACCTCCTCCTGGGCATCTGGACTTTCCAGACGCAGAATGGTATAGCCGTTTTCCTCGTTGCGATAGATTACAGCTGAAACGGTGCCGTCCAGCAGCATCAGTTCAGAGGGAGAAGTATCCATTGTCGTCCTTCCTTTTTAGGATCAAAGTAGCCTCCTCAGCTGGGCAGAAGAGGAGGGCGGGGTCTTTCCGGCCCAGCGTCTGGACCAGTTCTTGGCCGGCTGGTGTAAGTCCTGCGTCCACAATGAGCAGGGTGAATTGGGAGAGTTTTTCTTCCCGCAGCCAGTGTAAATGCCGCAGGGTGTGTTCCAGACCTTCTCCATCCCCTGTGGCGGGGATGACCGCAAAGACGGGAATCGTCCCCTGCTGGGCGGGGGAGACCAGGTGGAGAAAGATCAGGCGGTTGACCACCAGGAGCACGACCACACAGAGCAAAGCCATCAGAATTTCCACAGGCAGCACCTCCAGTCCAGTCTATGCTGAGAGGGGAGAAGGTGGTGCCTGTCCATTATTTCAGCAGTTTTTTCAAGTATTGGCCTGTGTAGGAAGCTGCACACTGAGCCACTTGTTCTGGGGTGCCGGTGCAGACAATGTGGCCGCCGCCACTGCCTCCTTCAGGGCCTAGGTCAATGACATGATCAGCCCACTTGATGACATCCAGGTTGTGCTCAATGACTACCACAGTGTTGCCGCTTTCTACCAGACGATCCAGGACTTCCAGCAGTTTATGCACGTCATAGGTGTGCAGACCGGTGGTTGGCTCATCCAGGATATAAATGGTCTTGCCAGTGGAACGGCGGGCCAGTTCTGTGGCCAGCTTCACCCGCTGCGCTTCCCCACCAGACAACGTGGTGGAGGGCTGACCGATCTTTAAGTACCCTAACCCGACAGAAGAGAGGGTTTCCAGCTTGCGGCGGAGTTTTGGGAGGCTGGAGAAAAATGCCAAGCCTTCGTCCACGGTCATGTTCAGTACGTCGTGGATGTTCTTGCCTTTGTATTTGACCTCTAGGGTCTCGCGGTTGTAGCGTTTCCCTTTGCATACTTCACAGGGGACATAAATATCTGGCAGGAAGTGCATCTCGATCTTTAACAATCCGTCTCCAGCACAGGCCTCGCACCGGCCTCCTTTGACGTTGAAGGAGAAGCGTCCGGGTCCGTACCCCCGAGATTTGGCATCCGGGGTAGAAGCGAAAAGTTCCCGAATATCTCCGAACAGGCCGGTGTAGGTGGCGGGATTGGACCGAGGCGTGCGACCGATGGGAGACTGGTCAATGGCGATCACCTTGTCCAGAAACTCCTCACCGTCCAGACCGTCGTGTTTGCCTGGGCGAACTTTCATCCGGTTTAGGTCAGCGCCCAGACGTTTGAAGAGGATCTCATTGACTAGAGAGGATTTTCCAGAGCCAGAGACCCCTGTAACGCAGGTAAAGGTTCCTAGAGGGAAGGAGACATCCACATGGTCCAAGTTGTTTTCCGATGCGCCCCGGACAGTGAGAAGGTGGCCGTTTCCTGGGCGCCGCTGGGAAGGAACTGGGATCTTTTTTACACCCGATAGGTATTGTCCTGTGATGGACTCCGGCACGGCCATGATCTCTTCTGCGGTCCCGACAGCCACGACCTCTCCCCCATGGATTCCGGCAGCAGGACCGATATCCACGATGTAGTCTGCCGCACGCATGGTATCCTCATCGTGTTCCACCACGATCAGGGTGTTGCCTAGGTCCCGCAGGTGTTTGAGTGTTTCCAGAAGCATATCGTTGTCCCGCTGGTGCAGGCCGATGGAGGGTTCGTCCAGGATATATAGCACCCCCATGAGAGAGGAGCCGATCTGAGTGGCCAACCGGATGCGCTGACTCTCTCCGCCGGATAAGGTTCCTGCCTGACGGCTGAGGGTAAGATAGGAAAGACCGACACTTTGTAGAAAGGTTAGCCGAGCGTGGATCTCCTTTAAGATTTGTTGGGCGATCTGAGCCTGGGTGTCAGTGAGGGTAAGGGTGTCCACAAAAGTTAGGGCATCTGTCACTGATTTGTGGCAGAATTGGTCGATGTCCAGCCCTCCAACGGTTACTGCCAGGGCTTCTTTTTTCAGTCGTCTGCCGCGGCAGGTGGGACAGGCACATTCACTCATGCACTCTTCTAATGCAGTTCGGGCGGCATCGGACTGTGTTTCGGCAAAACGCCGTTCGATGTTGTTCAGAATGCCCTCAAAGGCTTGGTGAAAGGTTCCCTGACCGTCGGCCCGGTCATAGGAGAGTTTCAGCTTTTCGCCGTGGGTACCATGCAGGATGATCTCTTGGACTTCGGAAGAGAGGTCTTGGAAGGGGGTACGCAAGGAAAAGTGATATTTTTTCCCCAGCGCTTCAAAATACATCCGGGCGATGGAATCTTCCTTCACGTTCTGCCAGCCGGAGACGGCAATGGCACCATCTAGAATAGATAGGGCAGGGTTGGGGA
>JAHHRP010000076.1 GCA_020025735.1 Evtepia sp. | reverse complement strand
CCAGTATACTGTCGTCAGCGGAACAAAAACGTCCCCTGCTCCCTGAGAAAAGGGGATGGAGTCCAAGTTTAAAGTCTCTCTCTTTCTCCTTTCTTTTGCTCCGCCTCAATGGCCGCGCTTCCTGAGTTTCCTGTCCTCGGGGGCGCGGCCATTTCGGATTCGTAGCCTGGATTTAATAAAATTTTAAGAGATTTCCCATTCTTTCTTTAGAGATCTTTGTTATAATAACAAACAGAAGAAGAGAAAAACATTCTGGTCTACCTAGCAAGTCAGCTTATAACGAAGGAGGAATTTATCATGAAGAAGCGTAATCGACTAACCATCTGCCTGGTGGCAGGCGTACTGATCCTAGCGGTGTCTGCTACTGCGGCATTTGGAAGCATCAACGGATATAGCCGGTATAAGGAAGCCTTGAAAGCGCTGGCGCTGAAAACAGATAACTTTACCAGCCATGCTACCATCTCCATGACGTACGACGGTAAGGAGGTCACCAAAGTAGTTGGTGACTATATGATGGATGGTACAAACAGTGCCGCTCACAGCAAGGTTTGGAGTGAAGGTGAAGAGCAAGAGCGGTATGAGACTTATTTAAATGGTATGAGCACATCCTTTAACGTCAACGACCGCTACTATTATCAGTATGAGTATGTTGCTGGAAACAGCTCCAATCTGTTGGGGGTAGACAGCGATGACGAGATGATGAATCGGTTCGTGAATTTTACCGAGATTGCTGCTGATACAGTGATGGGTGAGTTAAAAAATAACTTTGTCCAGGTGGGCAACGAGAATGGTTCCACACTTTATCAGGTTGAGATCGCCAAAAATCAGGTGCCCTCTCTGGTCAATGCAGGGTTGTCCCTTTTTGCATATGGCATGAGCCGTGACAATCGAATGGACGGTTCTGTTCTCTATGAAGACTATGGGGCTAGTGTCTTGTCATACTACGAAAAAACCACAGGAGAGACTTTGTCCAAAGAGTTTAAAGATGCCTATATCAATGGCGGCACAGAGTCCTGGCATGAGTCCAATCAGGAATTGATTAACAAAGTGGATGAGGTAAACGCTGATAATTGGGAGGAACCCTATTACAAGGTTCTCTCAGACAAAGGAAACACCGGGATTGTTTATGTAAAGACTGACGGTTCCTATGCCTATTACCCCGACTATGATGCTTATATAGAAGCAAATCCCTCCGAGAGTTCTACTGACTTTGATAACTATGTAGGTCAGGATATGAGCCTGGAGACTGTTCTGTGTAAGTTTGGTGTGGATGATGCAGGGAAACTGACATCGAATAACTTACAGATGACCTTCCACACGACAGATAAGAAGGGAGGAAATCATACGTTGGTAATTGCTGTGGATACTGCATTTAGTGCCTATGGCAGCACAACAATTCAGCCTCTGGATGTAGGTGACCGTGAGAAGCGGGATTAACGCATTACGATTTTGAAACAATACCATTGCGGACAAAAACCCCGGAGGCCATTGGCCTTCGGGGTCGTACCGTACTAATGGGCCTCTGGCCCTGGCAGAAAGGAGTGCATAGGAAATGGAGACAGTCTTATCTCTAGACCATTTTTCCAAAGTTTATAGCAATGGCCGAGGGGCGCGAAACATCACCTTCTCTATAAAACGAGGCCAGGTGGTAGGCCTGTTGGGACCAAACGGCTCAGGAAAGACCACGATTATGAAATCCCTGACCGGGCTTGCTCAGCCAAGCGAAGGCATGGTGACGATATTCGGGAAGCAGGGAACAGACCGGGAAGCAACCCTTGCGAAAGTGGGGGCGCTTATAGAACAGCCTGCGCTGTACGAAACACTCTCTGCACTGGACCATCTGCGCATGGCTGCCCAGTACTATCCCAATGTGGGACAGGAGCGGATTGAGAAAGTTCTGCAAATCGTGGGTCTGATGCCATATGGAAAAGAGAGATGCGGCAAATTCTCTCTTGGGATGAAGCAGCGCATGGGATTGGCACTGGCGTTGCTGTCAGAGCCAGAACTGATGATCCTGGACGAGCCTACCAACGGACTGGACATTGAAGCTACGGTGGAAATCCGAGAGATTATTTTGCACCTGGCCAAAGAGAAAGGCGTCACTTTTCTGGTGGCCAGTCACCTTGCCTCGGAAATCGAGAAACTGTGCGACACGGTTTTGGTTCTGTATGAAGGAGAGATGCTTTCCTTCGAGACAAAAGAGGAAGCACTGCGCCTACATCCTTCTCTGGAAGATTACTTCCTGGCAAAGGTCCGAGACAAAAAAGGCTCTGTGGTGCTATGAGGAGGAATGAGAATGGAACGATTTTTAGTGAATCTCCGCAATGAATTGTTTAAGCTGAGCAAACGAAAAAAATATCTGGTCCTTCTTATTTTGGGAGGATGTGTTTGTGTCGCCAGTGCTCTGCAAGTGTTGGTGGTCAATTATTTTACCCATGGGGGGATTCCCCGAGAGACAATTCTGGGGGGACTGATGTCCTCTAACCTATCTTTTGTGCTGCTGCTGTTTTTGCCACTCATAGCGATCATGGCTGCCAGTGATTTGTTTGTGGGAGAACAGGTGGATCACACCATCCGCTTCTCACTCATGCGGCCGATTGGAAAAGGAAAATTGTTTTTTTCCAAGGCGATGGCAGTTTTTGTGCTGTGTGCTTTTGATATGGGAGTTCTGTATTTGGTTACGACCTTGACGCAGGTTGTTTTAGGCGGCGGTACAGAGGGAATCCTCACCAGTCTGGGAGCCTGTCTGCTGGACTTGATTCCGATGGCGATACTTATTCTGTTTTTCTGCTTTATAAACCAGTTAATGAAGGGAACAGGGCTGACGGTGTTGCTTTGTGTAGTGCTGTATGTGGGACTTCTTGTTTTGGGTACTTATATGCCTGTGATTGGAGGATTGGTCTTTACTGGCTACCTGCGCTGGCACAATCTTTGGATTGGGATTACACTGCCGTTTGCCTCTTTGCTGCCTCGCATCGGGCTGTTGGCGGGATATGGTATGATTTTTGGTAGTTGCGGCTACTTGCTCTTTGACCGAAAAGAGGCTTGATGGCAGGAAAAAGCCCAAGCAGAAGGAGGGAGACGGATGAAGAAAAAGATGACGCTGCGTCAGCAAGTTCTGCGGACCAGTATGCTTATGCTGCTCCTGTCTCTATTGCTGGGAATGATAGTTATTGGGGTATGCATGGCACTGTTTGTAGATAAAGTGCCTGATGGGGACAAGTTTCTGATGGACAGCTTCGCCTTTCTTTTTGGCAAGCAGACGAGTGGACCCAGGCAAGGAATCCCTTATTTGGTGCTGGCCGGGGTCCTGCTATGTGTCTTAGTGGCGGGGCTTTGTATTATACTCAGCTCCCGGATGACGGGGCGGATGACTGCTACATTGAAGACGTTCCGTCAGGCAGCCGACAATCTGCGAGATGGAGAACTGGATTTTCAAATTCTCTCTTGCGACTTACAGGAGATGGATCAGCTGGGACAATCTTTGGAAAGTGTTCGTCAGCGGCTGAAGGCTGCAGCTTTAGCTGAGGCTGTGGCACAGGAGGAGCGGGGGCTGCTGATGGCAAACCTCTCTCATGACCTGCGTACACCCATTACTGCGATCAAAGGATATGTGGAGGGGATTCAGGATGGGATCGCCAATACGCCTGAAAAAGAGCAGCATTACCTGAAGATCATTTATAACAAGTCTCAGCTCATGGAAAAGCTGGTGCGGAATATGTCCGATTTTTCTGAGTATGAACTGGGACGAATGCAGTATCACTTTGAGTATGTAGAAATGGGGGCGTTCCTCCGAGACTTAGGGGAGGAATATGAAGAGGATGTCAAACAGAACCAGATGACGTTTACGCATCAGATTCCTGGGGGACAGTATGTGGTTACGGCAGACCGAGGAAAGCTTAAGCGAGTTCTGGATAACCTTATTTCCAACGCCATCAAGTATGGGCGGCCTGGTGGGGCGATTGCGCTGACGGCAGAGGAGTATGAAGGCGGTCTGGTGATCCAAGTTTCTGATAACGGGAAGGGCATTGGTACCAAGGCCCTTCGGCATGTGTTCGACAGCTTTTTTCGTGCGGATACAGCCCGTTCTAGTGCGGTGCCGGGCAGTGGACTGGGATTGGCGATTTGCCGGAGTATCATCAGTAGCCACCATGGGAAGATCTGGCTGACCAGTGAAGAAGGGGAGGGTACCCAAGCGTTTATCTATCTTCCCTTGCAGAAAGAGGAGGAGTGGTTGGGATGAAAATTCTCATTATCGAAGATGACCAGAGTGTGGCGGAGCTGGAGCGGGATTATCTGGAGATCAACGGTGGCTTTGAGTGTGACTTGTATATGGATGGGACCAAAGGACTTCAAGCGGCCCTGACGGAAGAGTATGCCCTGGTCATCGTGGATGTGATGCTGCCGGGATTGAGCGGCTTTGAGATCTGCCGCCGCCTACGGGAAGAGAAGGATACACCGGTCATTATTATCTCCGCTCTGGCGGATGATATCGACAAGGTGCGTGGTTTGGGTCTGGGAGCAGATGATTATATGACAAAACCCTTTTCTCCCAGTGAGCTGGTGGCCCGGGTACGGGGACATATCCAGCGTTATCAGCGGTTGATAGGGGGCCGGGAAAAAACGCGGCCCGAAGTGTTGAAGATCCGTGGCTTGGAGATTGACCGAGAGGGCCGCAGGGTATGGGTCAACGGAACGGAAATCAACATGACGAGCAAGGAGTATGATCTGCTCCTTTTCTTGGCAGAGCATCCCGATACAGTTTTCTCAAAAGATCGCCTTTTTGACGGGGTCTGGGGAGTAGATGCTTATGGAGATGTGTCTACCGTTACTGTCCATATTAAGCACATTCGAGATAAAATCGAACTTAATCCTGATCGGACACAGTATATTGAGACTGTTTGGGGGGTAGGCTACCGTTTCCGGGGCTGAGGAAAAACGTAAGATCATAAGTTAAGCAGCAAACAGGCAGCCGCATATTAGTGCGGCTGCCTGTTTGCTTTGTGTCATATTCAGTTTTCCTGTGTGGATAGCAGAGACAACAACTGGCGAATATTTTTCTTGCCAAAGGAAACATCTCTTTCGTTGACCACCAGGCAGGGTACACTCATAACCTGATACTTCTCTTGCAGATCCGGGAAATGGTTCAGATCATAGACTTGAGCGGTAACATCAGGACGCTCTGCTGCAAGACGCTGAGCTGCTGTAACCAATTCTGGACACATGGTGCAGGAGAGAGAAACAAGAATTTTCATATCCACAGGTTTGGTGAGTTCTTGGATGGCTGTTTGGAGTTCTTTCTCGATGGCCTGTCCTGGACCAGCAGCATTGTATAGGCCCAAAACAAAAGAAGTAAATTCATGCCCACCAGGAACGCCATGGAAAGCAAGGCCTGTCCAACGCTGGTCTGGATGATATACCTTAACACAGGGCAGGTGATCTGCCTCTTCTGGCGCCCCATTTTCTACGGTCAGTTTATCAGTTAAGGCGGCCATTTGTTCCATATACTGGCGCAGTTCTTCTGAGAGAGGGGTATCGTCCAGAAAAAGGCGCAGAACTAGGGGGGAGGCCATCCGGGAGAATACGGTTTGCAGCTGGGCCAGCATATCACCGGTGAAGAGATGCGTTCCATCCGGTGCATTGGGTGCAGCATCAGCCTGCGTCGATCGAGTCACTGGAAGTTGGGGATGCAGACCCGTTTTCTGCTGCATAGATGCAGCCAAACGCTCCAGTTCTGTTGCCGCCAGAGCACCGTCTCCCACGGCGGTTACCACCTGTCTGAGGGGCTTTACACACACGTCTCCAGCTGCATACAGACCTTCTACATTCGTTTTTTGGCTCCGGTCAGTCAGAACATATCCTTGAGCATCCAGAGCTGCCAAGTGACGAATCAGTTCTGTCTCTGGTTCGTATCCGGCAAAAATGAAAACCCCAAAGTTCTCCCCATTTTCAGGGCTGTATTCCGTGACCTGACCAGTTTGGGTGTTGCGGTAACGGATCGTTTGCAAGGTACTATCACCCGAAACGGACTCCACTTCTGTGTTCGTCAGAATGGTGATTTTTTCATGGTTTCTTGCAGCATCTGCGGTAGATTCTGCACAACTAAAGTCATTTCCACGGATAAGAACTGTTACATGGCGGGCGTATTTGGTCAAAAATACACTCTCCTCGGCGGCAGCAAAACCGCCACCGACAACGAACACGTCTTTTCCTGTGAAAAATTCGCCATCACAGGTAGCACAGTATGCTACACCTCGGCCTCGGAAGTCACTTTCTCCCTGGAAGCCGATTTGTCTGGGATGCGCACCAGTGGCCAGCAAAACACCAAAGCATGTTAGATCACCGCGGCTTGTCCTGACCGTTTTTACATCACCAGCCATGTCCAGCCCGTTGACCTCAGCCAACAGAAATTCAGCACCAAAGCTTTCTGCTTGCTTGCGGATGGTTTCTGTAAGTTCTGTGCCACTGGTTCTGCCCACGCCGGGGTAATTGACAACTTCTGAAGTGATGGTAATTTGACCGCCGAAGTGGTCTTTTTCCACCACCACCACCCGATAGCGTGCGCGTGCCAGGTACAGCGCTGCCGTAAGTCCCGCCGGCCCCCCGCCGATCACCACTACATCATATAAGTTTTCCATTCTATCACTCATTTGTTTATAGCTGCCCCACCAAGTCCAAGCTGGGTTTGAGGGTTTCAGCGCCGGGCTGCCATTTTGCTGGGCAGACCTCATCGCCGTGCTGGGCTACAAACTGGCTGGCCTGTACGCGACGCAGCAACTCGTCGGCATTGCGTCCGACATTCCCAGCGATCACCTCGTAGGCTACAATTTTGCCTTCTGGATTCAAAATGAAGCTGCCGCGTTCCGCTACGCCGTCTGCCTCGATATAGACTTCAAAATCTTTCGCCAGGGTATGGGTGGGATCAGCCAGCATCGGGTACTGAAGCTTTTGGATTCGTTCGGAAGTATCGTGCCATGCTTTGTGGACAAAATGGGTGTCACAAGAGACAGAGTAAATCTCACAGTCGATGGCTTGGAATTTATCATATAGGTTAGACAGATCCTCAAGCTCAGTGGGGCACACAAAGGTAAAGTCAGCTGGATAGAAGAAAAATACACTCCATTTACCAAGAATGTCGGCTTTTGTCACGGTGCGGAAGGCACCATTCTGATAGCACTGTACAGAAAAGTCAGAAAGTTCTTTTTGAATCAGGGACATAAAGAGGACCTCCAGTCATAATTTAATCTCAACGGTTAGCCCATGCTAACTGTTGAGATTATGATACAAGATATCAAAGTATCTGTCAAGAGGTATTCTACGCCCAATACCGCAAAAAATAAGCATATTGATGGGGAAAATAAAAAAGGCCACCTTTTGGTAACCTTTCTTGTCTTAATGGTATGGTGTTCCATACCGAAATTTACCATTTTTTGTTTTTTCAGCGGAGATAGAGTTAGAACGTGCTAATAGGAATATCTGGGTCCTCGCCAGTCTTTTCCACCTTGCGAATTTGAACGAAGTAGGCATAACTGTCGCTGGCTTGGATATGAACGCGGTCGCCTTCTTTGTGTCCCAGCAGGGCCTTACCCACAGGAGATTCCTTGCTGATCAAACCTTTCAGCGCATCCTGGCGAAGTGTGGTTACAAGCTGGATGGTCTCCTCTATGCCTTCATCCTCCACATAGAAGGTGACTTTGTCAAAGAGCGTGATCCCAGTGCCAGCAGAGGCAGGTTCGATGACCACAGCGGTTTTAATCATATTTTCTAGGTATCGGATGCGGCTGTCGTTTCGGTTTTTCTCTCGTTTGGCAGCCTTGTATTCGAAGTTTTCACTCAAGTCTCCGAAGGATCGAGCAACCTTCACTTCTTCGATTAGCTGAGGGCGAAGAACTTGGATTCGGTGTTGGAGTTCTTCCTTCATTTTGTTGATGTCCACTTGGGTCAGCTCATCATGCATAAAATACGCCTCTTTTCCGTGAAATGGGCTTGTTTTATTGTAGCATGAACGGATCAGCGGAGCAAGCTTTTTCAGTGCTGGCGGACATCTTCGCTGCCTTCGAAGAAGAGTGCCATAGCGCCAGGACCAACGTGGCAGCCGTTGGTGGGGTCAAAGGGGGTGATGAGGATTCGTTTTGGGGGATTGTTCCGCCGGATGCGTTTGGCCAAGAGTTTGGCTTCTTGAGGACAATTTCCGTGGGCGATGCACACGGTTTGATCCCCGGGGTATCGGACTAGGGCATCATAGCGATCGGCTAACGCGTTGAGGGCCTGTTTCCGTCCTCGGGCTTTGCCGTACATGACAATGTGCCCCTTGGTGTCACCTTTGAGCAGCGGTTTGATATTGAGCATGGTGCCGATTAGAGCCTTGGCTCCAGAGCATCGTCCTCCACGGTTGAGGTAGAAGAGGTCATCTACGGTGAATAACTGGGCGATTCGCAAGCGGAGGGAAAGGAGGGTGTCAGCGGTTTCGTCCAAGCTCATGCCTCTCTCTCGCAGCGCAAAGGCCCGCAGGACAAGGAGGGCCTCTCCCAGAGAAGAGGCGAGGGAATCCACGATACGGAGTTTTCGTTGGGGAAACATTGCTTCTAGCTGCTTGGCAGCGATGCAGGCGGACTGATAGGAAGCGCTGATTCCTGAGGAAGCACTGATGAACAGCAAGTCTAGATCTGAGCGGAGCAAAGGCTGCATATATTGTACAAAGCGCTGCGGGGACACCATAGAGGTGGATACCTCTGTTTTCTGCTTCAGGGTTTGGAAAAAGGCAGGGCTGTCGTATCCTTCTGGGGCAAGACAGAGATGTTCTTTACCGTGTATAGAGTAGGAGAGGGGAATGATGACTAGTCCCCGTTGAGCGATTTCATCCAGTGGCAAGTTAGCCAGGGAGTCGGTGACGATGGCAAAAGACATGATTTTTGCCTCCTCTATATATAATATATAGAATTAGATTAACAGGATATAATAACGATGTCAAGAGGCGATGTTGCAATATAC
>JAHHRP010000075.1 GCA_020025735.1 Evtepia sp. | reverse complement strand
GTATGGTGATGCCCATGATAAAATTTGCAATTTGTGATGATGAACCGTTTATGGCAAAAGAAGTTTCTGAATACATTTCAGACTATATGAAAGAAAAATCTGATCTAAACTATCATATCAGCAGTTTTTATAGCGGACGCTCCCTCTTAGAAAGTCCTTGTGATTTTGATGTCATCTTCCTTGATATTAAGATGGAAGAACTCAACGGAATGAACACTGCCAAACTGCTCCGCCAGAGAAAACACAACGGTCTCCTCATTTTTATTACCATTCTGAAAGATTATGTGTTTGATGCTTTTGAAGTGCAGGCATACGACTATTTGATGAAGCCACTCAGCCACACAAAGTTTAAAAAAACAATGTCTCGAGCCATGGTGACGTTAGAGCAACGTGCCGCGAAATCTATTCTTCTCCAAAGCGGGAACTGCTGTAAAGTCATTCCACTTTCTCAAATCGTATACTGTGAAGTGCAGGGACGGAAAATCTATATTCACCAAGAGGACCAAACTGTGACCACCCATTGCGACAAACTGGAACATTTTGAGCAACGCGTTGACAAACGCTTTTTTAGATGTCATAGAAGTTATCTTGTCAATCTTGACCATGTTCGCGGCAGCCACAACGGACAAATTACCCTGTCACAGGGCAGCAAAATCCCCGTGTCCAGACTCCGGGAACATACATTGACCCAAGCACTGTTACAACATATGACAGAAAGGAACTGGTAACATGGAACCCTTCAGCACCTTTCTTAATCTTTTTTCTCTGATTGCCCACGGCGTTATTGTTACACGCTTTATCTCTGCGCTTACCGGTAAAAAGCCAACAGCAAAACTCTTCGCCGCATATTCTTCCCTTCTCTTTGCACTTTCGTACTTGATTCCCCCATTTGACCTCCCAGAACTATGTGCTATCGGCCTGCACGCAATCGTTTTATACGGCATCGTCCACTTTTTGATGCAAAACCATCCCACCATTTCCTGGGTGGCCTCTGTTCTTACCGTATCTATTTCTCAACTATCGTTTGGGATTGTTAACTCTGTGCAAGCAATTTTATGCCCCCATTGGGTAAATGCTCCACACCTATATTTAGCACACATACTAGCAAGTCTCTCTTCCTTTGTGATCTGTGTTTTCTGCTACACTGCTGTATCAAAAATTTTATTTTTTAAAGAAGATATCCAGCCTCCATACCTTTGCCTTTTCCTGTTTCCAGAACTGTTTTTCTTTGCCGCAGAACAATATATTCTTTATACATCGTATCGAACAATCCCCGCTGCGCTCTCTTTCTCTGAATTAGGAAAACACGCTGGATTGCTGCTGATTCAGGTGCTTGGGATCGTTGCCCTCCTCTGCACCTCGTATGCTTACCAGCGTATCTGCCGAAATTTCCACATACAGTCAGAACTTATCTCAGTTACCCAAGCAGCTCAAGCACAAAAAATATACATTTCTGAGGCAAAGATGCGCTATGAACAGACAAGGTCTTTTCGTCATGACATCAAAAACCACTTGTCGATCCTAGATGCTCTTCTAAAAAATGGACAGCTTGAAGAAAGCCGAGCATACCTAAAAAAATTAGAAACTGCCTCTACCGCTCTCTCCTTCCCTTATCAAACCGGAAATGCTGTGGTAGACATCCTATTGTGTGAAAAGTTGGGCATAGCAAAGGCAAACGGAATCAACACTGAGGTCTCCTTACTCTTGCCACACACCTGTGAAATTGATGATTTTGATTTATGCATTCTTTTTGCCAACGCTTTAGACAACGCAGTAGCAGAATGTCAATCTATTAAAGAGGAACCATTTCTCTCTATTCGCGGGGAACAGCAAGGAGATTTCTATTTGTTAGAGTTCTACAATACTTGCTCTGCTGACCCCATGCCGCCCATGGGTATTGGACTTTCTAACATCAAATCTGTCGCAGAAAAATACCATGGTGCAATGTCAGCAAAAAAGAATGATACTCAATTCTGTCTAAATATCTTACTGAACATTTCATGACAAGCAAACGACAATTCAAGACCAAACCATTGCTTCCTATCATGGAACGCCATATTATATACTCACGTCAGGAGGTGACATAATGACCATTCCTTCCATTTCTGCAAACACCCCAACGCGTCCTCTCCCCCCACAGCAAGGCACAGATACTGCATCAAAAATCCGATCCTTAGAGCAAAAGATACAACGATTGACCACCGAGAAGCAAAAGGCCATGCAGCGGAAAGACAAAGAGCAGAAAGAGATGTTGGAAAAACAAATTGAAAAACTCGAGAAACAAATTCAGCAGATTAAACAACAAGAAAATCGACAATCGAGTGAAACAGAATCCAGCGCTCCCCCTGCCGAGAACCCCTCAGCAATCGGAACGCATCTTGATGTCTATGCTTAGGCCAGAAGAACAGCGGTTTTGAAAGCATTCTTTCAAGACCGCTGTTTCTTTTGCTCCAAAACAAGAAATGTTCTCCAGCCTATTCCAGAAAATACAAAAGAGAGAAGCAGTTTCTCCCCTTGCTGCACCGTTTCTCTTTCGTCGTCCTAGTTTTTCTTATCTGAAGTGAATGGTTGCAGCCTTTCTCATTTGTTTGATTGGCGGTCAATCATCCTTTGTACTTCTCCAAAAACTGTTTCGTCCGGGCCTGCTGAGGATTCCCAAAAACCTCTTCTGGGCGCCCCTCTTCTACCACCAAACCACCATCCATGAATAGCACCTGATCCGCAACATCCCTTGCAAAACTCATTTCATGAGTAACGATAATCATGGTAGTATGTTGGTCAGCAAGGCCACGGATGACCTTCAGAACCTCTCCCGTCAGTTCTGGGTCCAGTGCAGAAGTTGGCTCGTCAAAGCAAAGAATGTCAGGTTTCATCGCCAGCGCCCGGGCGATGGCCACCCGCTGCTGCTGGCCGCCAGAGAGCTGGTGAGGGTAGTTATACATCCGGTCCTGCAATCCCATCTGGGCCAAGAGCACCTTCCCTTCCCGTCGGATGCTCTTCAAAGAATCTCCAGGCTTCTCTCCCCGTTTGATCATCAATTCTCGGGCCAATGTAACGTTTTCCAGCGCAGTATACTGTGGGAAAAGGTTAAAGTTCTGAAAAACCAAGCCGAAATGGAGTCGCTTACGTCGGATTTCACTCTCCCGCTGGGTAGAAGGGTCCTCTGCGTCAAACAAGGTCTCCCCGGAAACAGAGATCCTTCCTCTGTCCGGGGTCTCTAAAAAGTTCAAGCACCGCAGCAAGGTAGTCTTTCCGCTGCCCGAAGAACCAATAATGGCCAGCACCTGTCCTTCTTCCAAGGAGAAATTGATGTCCTGCAATACCTTGGTCATACCAAAGTTCTTTTCGATATGCTGCACGTCTAAGATAGCCATATAAAAGCCTCCTTACCGGAAGTAGCTGAGCTTACGCTCAATGAGGTTGAAGAGGACGGTGAGAATACCGACAAAGAGCAGATAGTATATGCCGGTATAAAACAGCGGCCAAGTAATGCCGTCGGACTTCATAAATGCCTCACCAGCTTTAATCAGTTCCGTGATGGCAATAATCCTAGCCAGGGAGGTGTCCTTGACAAGCGTTATGATCTCGTTGGACATCGGGGGCACGATACGCTTGATCATCTGAAGCAGTGTCACCTTAAAAAAGATCTGTCGCTTGGTAAAGCCCAGCACCTCAGCTGCCTCCCGCTGCCCCGCAGGAACGCCCTGAATCCCCCCCCGGTAAATCACCGAGAAATAACAGGCATAATTGATGACAAATGCTACTGTACAGGCTGCCATTCGGCCACTACCCCAGATATTGTTGTCAAACCACAAGCCGGGGCCATAATAAATGATAATGAGCTGGAGCATCAGCGGAGTGCCTCGCACGATCCAAACAATAATATCTGTCAACACCCGCACTGGCTGAAAGGCTGCCAACGCTTTGATAAACTTCCCAGGCTCGTTCTTTTCCGTCGGAAGCAATCCCTCTTCCTGCGCAGAGGATAGGGCTTCCTTCTTCTTGGGCAGAAGCAAAAAACGGAATGGTGTCCACTTACTCATGGAACCAAAAGCGATCACTAGACCCAACGGCAGGCCAAAAAGCAAGGTCAAGGCAAACAACTGGGTCGCCGTGCCCAGGCCGGCTAGCAGGGATTGGGTAACAGTCCAAAACATGAAAAAATCTCCTCTAATCATCGGTTTCTAAGCTGTCCAAAGGCAGAGAGCACGATGCTCTCTGCCTTTGATCGCATTGTTTGAGGGAATCCCTCACTTGGCAGCGGTAACCACCACCTGGGCATTATTAAAATAAGGATTGGTGCATTCCATCGCATTCTTCACCTCATCGGTAAGAGTCATCCCGTTCCAAAGCACGTCAATGCTCTTGGAATCCAGTTCCATGATCTTACTATCCCAGTCAATGACCTCAAACTTAATCTGTACACCCAGACGTTCTGCCACCAGTGTCGCCATATCAGCATCAAAGCCGATCCACTCGCCTTTGTCATTTTTGTAGTCCATAGGCTCAAACTCGGTAATCCCCACAACGAGAGTGCCCTTTTCCTGGATGTAGGCCACATCTCCACCCTCAGCAGGAGTGAATTCCTGTGCAGCAGGCTGCTCTACCAAAGCCCCTTCCACCTTATAGGTAGAGGCAATCTCCTTCATAGTGCCATCAGCATAGGACTCAGCCAACACGAAGTTAATAAATGCAGCCAGATCAGACCCCTTCCGGCAACCGATACCATACTCTTCGGTGGTCAGCTTATCGTCGGTGTAGGTAAGATCGGGATAACTCGTACCCTCACCCGTCATAGCAGCTGCCATGAGCAAGTCAATCACAGCTGCATCGGAGGTCCCGGCCTTCACTTCCATCAGGGCATCCGCCTGGGATGTCACAGAATTCATCTTCCAGCCTTTTTCTTTGGCAACAGCCTCACCAGCGCTGCCAGTTTCCACTGCATAGGTCAGGTCCGCAGGATTGGTTTCAGATTTCATCTGGGTCTGGTCAGCATCACTAGCAGGCGTAGACTCAGAAGGTTTCTCCTGACCACAAGCGGCCAACAGGGTGCAGCACATAGCAGCTGCCAACAAGAGTGCAAGTACTTTTTTCATGTTCTAACGCTCCATTTCTCTTCAGTCTTGATTCCTTCTTTTCTTCACGATTTTTTAGCACTCTATCGTGATAAAGCACTAACATAATACCACACTACGGAAAGATTGCAATACTTTAAACACGTCTTCAAAAATTTTTAGAATATTTCACTATTTCTTCCCAGATATTTCTGGTTCCTTTTTGTATAAATTATTCTCTCCCCGCACATCCTAATTCTATTTCCCCTACATTCATGACCTTTTGCAACGTGTCTCCTTAAAATCTTCTCTCTCGCACCAACTGACATCTCGACCAGTATTCAACGCATTTCTTTTTCTACCCGTACCTATAAGTAAAATACCCTCTTTACTGGTTGTCCAGCAAAGAGGGTACATGTCATTTAAGCTGTGCCACATCGCTCAAAATACTTCATCTCATCCTATCAAGGACTTTTATTATTCTCTCTTTATTACACAGCCAGATTCCTTTCAAAAGGCAGGCCCTCAATATCGGGTCTCCCGCAGCACAAGGAAGATATCTCCATCCTCTTTCAACTGTCCTAAGACCCCTGCCAAGAGACCACTGGAACTCTGACTATGCACCAGGAGCCTCAGTGCATCATTCTTATGTGCCCCAGCCTTAACCAAGCTGTTATAGGTCCTCGTGGCATCACGAACTTCAGAAAACGTCAAACTAGGACTCCAGCAAAGATAACCAGCATCTGATAGCGCCTGATCACTGCCCAATACAAACCAAGTCTCCTGCCGAAGGATAGAAGCCAGCCGTCGGCTGCCATTCTGCACACTTTCCAACCGCTGGGCAGACGTATCTCCCTCAGGAATCAGGCCCACTTTATGACCTCGTCCAGCAGCTTGCCGAATCTGATCGGCACACTCCTCTACGGCTCCTGCCGGAAAGAAAACCACTCCAGCAGCACCAACGCTATTCAACGCATTCAACGTGGGCGTGATATTCCTCTTTGGACTCGCCTGCACCCCTAAATAAAGGGAAAACGTGGGAGCAGGGGGCGTATTGTCAGGGATCTCTGGAGGCACAGGAACATTGGGATCTGCAGGGCTCTCTACGCTATCAGAATTACCGGGGCTTCCCGGCACCGATGGGATAGGAATGGTGGTTCCACCGCCCTGATTTCCGCCACCGTTTGGCACCTGATTCTGGTGATACCCATTGACTCGGCTACGCATGATAGAAGCAGCCGAGTTCAAAAAGAGCGCATCACTGAGCATAGCATTGCCATCTTTAATCCGCAAAAACGGACCATATTCCGTGCTATAAAAAGAATATTTCAGGCCGAAATATTGGCAGATGGCATACGCTGGAACATAATAAACTCCATTCTGTCGCACAACTTTTCCCGGAACAGGTGCCTCTCCACTCAGCACCGCAGCTGTGCCTGTTTGGAGATTAAAGGTCATGGTCTTCCCTGAAAGGTTATAAAATACCAATGTCTCATTGTTGTTGGTAAAACCGTAGTAAATACCAAAATTCACTCCGGTTACATTGCTATTGAAGACACTGACAGGTACATAAATCCAACCTCCGTGTTGGATGGGAGTCGTTTGGGATGTCTGAACAGCTATCGTATCATTGATCGACAGAAAGAACAGATCTTCCGAAGCTGAGGAAGGCAGTATCAGTAAAGCCAGAGTCAAAGCCGTGGCACAAAGCAACGAGATGGTAGTTTTTAAGCCTTTCTTCATACGCTCTCCTCCTTATCGTTTAAATACATAACAAAGCATACTTTTTTATCCAGTTTCTACGGCGCTAACTCATAGAGAAATCGTGTCTGCCACACCCCTTTTCTCCGAATTTCTTCCCTGTGCTTTTTTGGATACTATACCATATGTAGGTCTTTTTTTCAATGGTACCGCACATTTCTCTTTAGATTATTGTGATGACTGCGTCAACGCACCTTCTTAATCTCCACATCGTCATATCACTAAGAGAGTACGCGTTGGCACGACCTAAAGCGAACCTGCCAAGAAGCATAAAAGGAAGCCCGTCAGACATTGCGTTGGCAATGTCTGACGGGCTTCCTTATCATCTCGCAAAGAATATCTAAGACGTAAGAAAAACTTCTCTTAGAATGGGATGCTATTAACGAACAACCTTAGCTGCATCCTGGTTCTGCTTGGCTCCCAGAAGGTAGATGATCGCCAATACCAAACCCACCACACTGGTGAGAGAAGCTGCAATCCCAACGGTAATCATTGTACTAATCATGCCAATGACAACCAAAACCAAAACGATAACCCCAAGAACAAAGTTAACGCCACATTTCTCCGGTGCGTCGCAGTTTTTAACACCCAAAATCCCGAGGACCAAATACAAAGCAGCATTCACCGCAGTCAGAAGACCAAGAACGCCCACCACGGCACCCACAGCTGCTGTGCCAGATACACCAGTTCCTGCTAACAATGCACTGCCACCAAAACTCATCAAAGCGCCCAGCAGAGCCAGTGCGCCAAAGACGATGTAAATGATCCCAGTCACTTTCAATTTTCCTCTTCCAGGTGCATTCATAAATAAACTCTCCTTTCTCTTTCCTCAATGCTTTCTTGAGTGTATAAATTATATCCTCTTAACCACTTTGGTGTCAACCGTCATTCTGCCATAATTCTCTCAATTAACCCTCCAAACGACGGCTGAATCTCATTTTAGACATCAGATCTCAGCTCCTGGTCCTAACCAAAAGAAAAAGAGGGCAGGCATCTGAGCCTACCCTCTTAACATATATTATTTTTATTTGAAATAACGGTTCAACAGGCCCTGGAACGCCTTGCCGTGGCGGGCCTCATCACGAGCCATCTCATGGACGGTGTCGTGAATAGCATCCAAGTTCAAAGCCTTGGCACGCTTAGCCAGATCAAACTTACCGGCAGTAGCACCATTCTCAGCTTCCACTCGCATCTCCAAATTCTTCTTGGTGGAATCGGTCACAACCTCACCCAGAAGTTCTGCAAACTTAGCCGCATGTTCAGCCTCTTCCAAGGCTGCCTTTTCCCAATACAGACCAATCTCGGGATAACCCTCACGGTGAGCAACACGGCTCATCGCCAGATACATACCGACCTCGGTGCATTCGCCATTGAAGTTGGCGCGCAAATCTTCCATGATATCTTCGGGAGCACCCTGTGCCACGCCCACCACATGCTCAGCAGCCCAGCTCATCTCGGGGCCCTGCTCCACAAACTTGCTGGCAGGTGCCTTGCACTGGGGACATTCCTTGGGAGGCTGATCGCCTTCATGTACATAACCGCAAACGCTACAAACATACTTACTCATAATTATATTCCTCCATATTCGGCTCTTACAAAGAGAGCGTAAAACTTTAGCTTTTCCTTGGAACAGGTATCTTGCCTGTCCATTGAAGTGAGTTCATTCTACACCATATCTGGTGCTTTGTAAACCCCATTCACCCATATATTTTGTAGTTTTTTTGCATTTCTGTGTGACCTATGTCACAGCTTTTTTATTTCCTCCAACAGTGTCTGCCGATCATACAACGCTGAGAGAATCGGCAGCATTGCATTTGGCGAGAGATGCAGCGGAAGATCCAGCTGCCTTAGCAGCCGCTGCCGTCGTTCCCGACTGCCCTCTCCACCCACCAAACCACAAGCATACAGATCTGCTTTTTTCAGACTGGATGATCTCCCCTGCTGAGATGTCTCCTCCAAAATCGTGGCACCTGCCTGGCGCAGCACCTTTTCTAAGATGGCCTGGGACATTCCCTCCACCCCCAGTTTTCCTTCTTTTCCTGGTCGGCGCTTGCGGCGCTCCTTCCCATAACGGTCAGGAATGTAGGCGTGTTTAACCTGTTCCGGTGGTATGGCTCCCTTTAAATAGTTTCGAATCTGAAACCCTGCCCCATCACTATCGGTGAGGATGATTAACCCCTGTTTTTCCCCCAGCCGACGCAGCAGCGCCAATCCCGCTTTGTTCTGATAAATCCCAAATCCTGCCGTTTCCAAGATCACCGCATCTACCATCTGAGAC
>JAHHRP010000074.1 GCA_020025735.1 Evtepia sp. | reverse complement strand
GGTAGTGGGATTGTATACAATAGAGATAATAGAGACAGAAAAATTAACAAAAAAAGACAAAAAAGGATAAAATAAGGTCAAAAAAACAGGAGAAACTTGCAAGAAAAAGGGATTGCTGATGCAAAACAAAAAATGAGAGATCCAGAGGTATGCAGCAGAAAAACGACAGGCTTCTGTGGAAGATGACCTGCTTGGCACCAAAAAAGACCGGCAGTTTACTTCTGCCGGTCTTTGAGGAAAGAGGAATTAAGCTGGCCGAACCACCAGGCGCTGGATTTCTCCATCATCACTGAAGTCCTGGATTGTGGCAACTGCGCGAATATGATAGCCGTTGTAGACGGCATAGTAGTAAGCTTGAATATCGCTGACGATCAGAGGATCTGTAATTTCAAACTGACGGAAGAGGAAGCGATTGCGAAAGAACATATCAATGCCTTCCGGGCCGTAAGCGTGCAGCTGCGGTTGTCCGGCATCTTTGGGACAATAGTCCACCAAAATCGCTGTGGGGGAAAAGAGCTTGCTTAGGGCCACAGGGTCCTGCTTGAGCATGGCCTCGACATATTGTTTAATGAGCGTCATAGGGAACACCTCCTTAGTAAACTTTCTCAGAGTTGAGCAGGGCATCAGTGCCGCCATCGACGAACATTACGTTTCCGTTGACGCCATGGGCCAGGCGGGAGACCAGAAAGACAATGACATTGGCGATGTCCCCGGGACGCATAAGTTCGTCCGAACCATAGTTGATGGGGATGGGCAAGGCGGCCAGTGCAGCCTTGGCATCCTTACTCATGGTAGCAGTCATGGGGGTGGATACGTTCCCCGGTGCCACAGCATTGATCCGCACGCCGTTGGCAGCCCAAGAGGCGGACACACGCCGGACCCAACGAGCGATGGCATATTTGGTGGTGACGTAGATGCTGTTGCCTACGGAGAGGCTGGACTCATCAAACTTTTCGATGACGTTCAGAATGCGTTCTTCGTTGACAGGTTTGGTTTGGCTGTAATTGAGCATATCCACCAGATCCATCCGGGCTGCCCCCTGAGAGATGGTGTTGGAGGAAGTAACAACACAGCTGCCGCCCTTTTTCTTCAGCAGGTCAAACAGGCCGTGGGCCAGGTTGGTTGCCCCGAAATAGTTTAAGCTGATGATGAGTTTGAGGTTGCCGCAGGCACCGGAGACGCCGGCATTGCAGCACAGACCATCAATGCCATCGGGATAGCGCGTATGGATCTCCTGGATGACCTGATCCCGTCCCTCTTTCGTGGCCAGATTAGCGCAGATGTCGCTGTCTTTCAGGTCTACATTGATCACTTCATGTCCTTGCTTGCGTAGGATCTCTACGGTCTTGCCGCCGATGCCGCCAGAGCCGCCGGTTACAATATAAACGCCCATAAATTCACTGCCTCCTTTGGGTCATTGGATTGCCAAATGCTTATTACTTTCAGTATGAGAATTACAGGGGAAAAAATCAAGGATGGAAGTATACAAAAAGGGTGAAGTGAGTGGAAAAATTTTTTATGACGGGTACCAAAGAGAATGGGTTCCCTTTGATATCTTGTCTGGGGCCAGGGCAAGTGCAGTGTTGTTGTCTCATTGAAACATGCTGCCGTTGCGATGAAGGCGAGGGTGTGGTAAAATAAACCAACCTTGACAGGGTAGCGTTCCGTGCGTTAAAGAAGAAGGAGGTACCCATTGTGATCATTGAGGAAATGTTAGATTATAATAAAAAGTTTGTAGCAGAAAAGCGCTATGAACAGTATACAACCAGCAAGTACCCCAATAAAAAAATTGCCATCCTCACCTGTATGGATACCCGTTTAGAGGAACTGCTTCCGGCATCCTTGGGGCTGAAGAACGGCGATGTTAAGATCATTAAGAATGCTGGCGGGGTGGTGACCAATCCTTTTGGGAGTGTCATCCGCTCTCTGCTGGTGGCCATTATTGAGCTGGGTGTGGAAGAGATCATGGTCATTGGCCACACCGACTGCGGGGTGCAGCACATTGACGGAGAAAAAATGATTGACCACATGAAGCAGAGAGGGATTTCCCAGGAATCCATTGACTTGGTAAAATATTGCGGCATCGACTTTACCCGCTGGCTGTCTGGGTTTGATACCGTAGAGCAGTCTGTAACCGAGACGGTAGAAACCATCCGCAACCATCCGCTGATGCCCCGCGATATTCGGATTGGAGGCTATGTTATTGACACAGAGACCGGAGAGCTGACAACGGTATGCAAGGCCTGACAAGACCAGGAAGCGAAGAGAAACAGCATCCCCCCTGCCCCGGCAACTGGTGCGCTGGAGCAGGGGGGATGCTGTGTGTTGGGCATTAGCGGAACTGCCCGGTCTGGGGCAAGACAGCCTGGGTTTTCTGGGCCTGTCGGGCGTAGGAAGCGGGAGTACGGCGGTAGAGGATCTGGTTGTCTTCCATATAGGCTTCTAAATATCCCAATCCCCGCAGATACGTCAAATAGGCCTGGCTGGAGGCCTCAAAGTAGGAGAGGTCCTGTAAGTCCTCGGCGTTGATGCGATAGGTGCGGCAGATGTCCGCAGCCAGCTTTTTTGGGGTGGTGGGACCTTCGATGAGGTCCAGCAGATCCACCATACGTTCGGCGAAGAAGCGGGCCTCCATATCGACCAAGGGCAGAATTTCATCGTAGATGCCATAGTGGGCCACAATGAACTTGTCAGCTTGTTCCCAACGCATCTTCCGCATAGAGTCCAGATAGTCTCGAATACAGAAAGCATAGGGAAACTTGGAATGGTGGAGGGTGCGGCCGGTCATCATGGCATCGGCCAGATACAGCACATTGTCTGGGGTGCGAACGCAGATATGATCTATGGTGTGGCCTGGGGTGGGGACAATCCCAAAGGAGACGCCGCAAAAGTCAATGTGCGTTTCTCCAGGCAAGATGATCCGGTCCGCCAGACAGGGGGTGCCGCAGAGGGAGGAAGAGGAGCGGATATCCTCAGGAGAGAGTAAGTAATTGGTTGCATTCAGCCCCAGATAGGACATCAGATGACCTGCCTCGCCCAGAGACATGGCCAGCTGTGCCCCATACGTTTCTTTCAAATAGGCTGCGTTGCCCATGTGGTCGATGTGGGCATGGCTGCAAAGGATGCCCACTGGGGTCAGCCCTGCCTCCAAAAGGCTTGTCTCCAGATCTTCCCGCTGTTCGGCCAGTCCTGTGTCGAGCAGAACACACCGGTGGTCGTCGAGCTTGTAGAAGGGGATGAGTTCCCAGCTTTTCAGTACCCAGGTGTTGCCTTTGACCTGTTCCAATTCCATGGGGATCCCTCCTTAACTGGTGGTGATTTTTGTCTATCTCGTTGTCTGCGATATTTAGAGGTCTGTTAGGTGCCTGTGCGCTGGGCGCCGGTGATCCAGAAGCTGCCCAGCACCATGTCTTGTTGGTATAGGACTGCCAGCTGCCCTGGTGTGGGGGCGCGAGCAGGTGTGAGCAGATCCAGCTGCACACCGGCGTCTGTAAGAAGGAAGCGGGCAGGGGCTTCGTCTTTGGAGTGGCGCAGTCGGACGGTGATTTCTGCCCCGTTTTCCAGGGGGGCCAGAGGGTTCCAGTCTTCTCCCCAGACACGCGCAGCCATGAGGTCGCTGCCATCGGATAGGACCACTTGGTTTTTTTCCGGGCGCAGGGCAGAGACAAACAGACGGTGCCCTGCCGAAACCGCCAATCCGCGGCGCTGGCCCAGGGTGTAGTGATGGATGCCTTTGTGCCGACCCAGGATCTGCCCCGTCTGATCGACAAAATCCCCTGGAGGTGGAACTGCCCCCTGTGTTTCCAGCCAGGCAGCGTAGTCACCGTCGGGGATGAAACAGATCTCCATGCTGTCGGGTTTGTCTGCTACGGGGAGATCGAACCCGTGAGCCAGTTGACGGACTTGGGTTTTTTCGTAGGCACCCAGAGGAAAGACAAGGTGTTCCAGCCATGGTTTGGGGAGTCGTGCCAGCATATAGGCTTGGTCGTTGGTGTGCGCGCCGCGGAACAGACAGGCTTCTCCGTAAGGGGTAGTTTTGATGTTGGCGTAGTGACCTGTGGCCACCAGTGTGGCACCGACTTCTGCTGCCCGGCGAAAGAGAGCGGGGAATTTTACTGTGGGGTTACAGCGGGCGCAGGGCAGAGGGGTCCGTCCCGCCAAATAGTCCCGCTGAAAGGGCGCCATGACCTCCTGGCGCAGTTCTTCCCGGATGTCACCCACCGAGAAGGGGATGTTTAACCGTTCGGCAACGGCTTGGGCATCCTCTTGCCCTCCCAGTCCGATGTCCAGCCAGTGGCCGTATACGGTGTAGCCTTCCTCCAACAGCAGCTGCGCGGCAACGGCAGAGTCTACGCCCCCGGATAGCCCAAGGACGATGGCATTACCCATGGCACGTTTCCTTGGGAGCCACTGTTGGAGCACCATCCAGATCCATGAAGGTTAGGACTTCCGTGTCGATCAGGTATTCCAGATAGGGGCGGAGATACCGTTCCAGATGGAGTGCTCTGGCGGGATGTCCCACAGGCAGATTCATGGAGGTAATTGCGGTGGTGTAAAACTGACTGTACGTCATAGGGCCTGTAACCAGGGCGGCGCAGGCGGCGAGCTGCTTGCGGATGTGATCTGCATTACGCCTTGCCAGGTCCGCCACAGAACCGTAGCAAACCCCTTTGTGACAGAAAATATAGGCGTCGCAGGAAAGCCCAGCCATGATCTCTTTGCTTTTGAGGTCATTGGTCAGATCAAAGACAAAGGGGACCATGGCATCCTTTAGGATGTCGTCGGTCATCAAGGCATCCCCGGCAAAACACACGTTGTCTGGGGTGATGATGCAGATATGGTCTGGAGAGTGACCGGGGGTGCGGACGATTTCCAGCGGTACGCCACAGAAGTCGATGGTGGTTTCCCCAAACGCGATGACTCGATCCACAGGGCAGACCAGGTTTTGCAGCCGGGGGATGGTGCGGATCATTCCCATGGTAAAGTTAAAGAGATGGTTTTTCAAACTTTCCTCGCTGCGGACGATATCTGCCTCCAATTGAGACAGACAGATCTGGGCGCCGTAGGTTTCCCGGAAATAGCGGCTGGTTTCGTGGTGATCGTAATGCATGTGGGTACATACAACCCCCACCGGAGTCAGACCAGCTTCTGTCAGAACAGCTTCAATTTCTGGGCGCAGTTTGGTGCTGCCCGGATCAAAGAGCAGACAGCGGGAGTTGTCGATTTGATATAGTCCTACCAGTTGAGGCCCTTCTAAGACCCAGGTGTTTCCTTTTACATT
The DNA here is from genome assembly GCA_020025735.1 of Evtepia sp. Taxonomy (GTDB): domain Bacteria; phylum Bacillota; class Clostridia; order Oscillospirales; family Oscillospiraceae; genus Evtepia. Next base: position 3,822 of record JAHHRP010000074.1, on the reverse strand, counting down.
GATTCGTTTCATGGTTGTCCTCCTAGTAGAGTCTCGCGTTCCAAGTAGATCATCAAGGCGGCCACATCTGCTGGGGAGACACCGGAGATTCGTGCGGCTTGTCCCAGGTTTAGCGGCCGTCTGTCAGCCAGCTTTTGCCGGGCCTCCAAACGCAGACCGGAGAGGGAGAGATAGTCCAGATCTGGCGGCAGAGTTTTTTCTTCCAGACGGAGCATTTCCTCGATCTGTCGCTTTTGCCGGGCGATATAGCCCTCGTATTTCAGAGAAATCTCTACTTGTTCGGTGACTGTTTTTGATAAGGTGGGCCGATCTGGGTCCAGAGGTGCCAGGTCCTCATAGGTCAGCCGGGGACGGCGAAGCAGATCGGATAGACGAAAGCTGTTTTTGGCGGGGGGTTCCCCCTTGGCTTCCAGCAGGGCATTGAGGGCTGGGGTGACTGCTGCGCCACTGTGTTCCAGACGGTAGATTTCCCGCTTTACCTGATCGTATTTCTCCAAAACCTTTTCATAGCGCTCCTGGCTGATTAGGCCGATCTCATACCCGATGGGACACAGCCGTTGGTCGGCGTTATCTTGGCGGTGGAGCAGACGGTACTCTGTGCGGGAGGTCATCATGCGGTAAGGTTCGTTGGTGCCTTTGGTCACCAGATCGTCAATCAGCACCCCGATGTAGCCCTGGCTCCGGTCTAGGATGAGGGGGGACTGCCCCAAAATTTTTCGGGCGGCGTTGACCCCGGCCACAAAGCCTTGCACGGCGGCTTCTTCATAGCCTGAGGAGCCGTTGAACTGCCCGGCACCATACAGCCCAGACACTTTTTTGTGTTCCAGCGTAGGGAGCAGTTCCGTGGGGTCCACGCAGTCATACTCGATGGCGTAGGCTGCCCGGGTCATCTCTGCCTGTTCCAGACCGGGAAGGGTGTGGAGCATTTGCAGCTGTACATCCTCCGGCAGGGAGGAGGAGAACCCCTGGATGTAGATTTCCTCTGTGTCCAGTCCCATGGGTTCCAGAAAGAGCTGGTGGCGGGGTTTGTCAGCAAAACGCACGACTTTATCCTCAATGGAAGGGCAATATCGTGGGCCGACCCCTTCGATGATGCCGGAGAAGAGCGGGGAGCGGTCCAGGTTTTTTCGGATGATGGCGTGGGTTTTTTCGTTGGTATAGGTGATGTGGCAGCAGACCCGATTTGGGGCGGGGCGATCGGTCTCAAAGGAAAACGGCATGGCATCTTCCTCACCGGGCTGACACTCCAACTGAGAGAAGTCGATGGATCGAGCGTTTACCCGGGGTGGTGTGCCGGTTTTGAAGCGGCGCAAGGTGAGTCCTGCCTGCCGCAGGCTCTCGGTGAGACGGTTTGCGCCGAACATACCATCTGGACCACTCCATTTGGTGACGGGACCGATGATGGTCTTGCCTCCCAGGTAGGTACCCGAGCAGAGGATGACAGCCTGGACCCGATAAATTGCACCGGTGTCTGTCTGCACCCCGGTCACGCGGTTGTTTTCGGTGAGCAGGCGAATGATCTCCCCCTGTTTGACCCAGAGGTTTTCTTGGCGTTCCAGGGTGTGTTTCATGATTTTCTGGTATTCCCGTCGATCTGCCTGTGCCCGGAGGGAGTGGACGGCGGGCCCTTTGCCCCGGTTGAGGACACGGTACTGGATGCAGGCTAAGTCCGCTGCCTTGGCCATTTCACCGCCTAGGGCATCTAGTTCTCGGACCAGATGTCCCTTACCGGTGCCGCCGATGGCGGGGTTACAGGGCATGTTGCCGACGGCATCCAAATTGATGGTAAAGCAGAGGGTTTTGAGACCCAGCCGGGCGCAGGCCAGGGCGGCTTCGATGCCGGCGTGACCTGCCCCCACCACGGCCACCTGATAGGTGCCGGCTTCATAGGGGGTGAGGGCAGGGGAGGTGTGTTCTTCCATGGTTATCTCCTGTTACAGCAAAAGCTCCACCAAAAAGACCACCACGCACCCGGAGGCAGCCACAAGGAAAAGGTTCCCGCTGAGCCAGGCCGTAAGGATTCCTGCGATCAAGGCAGCCAGACCGGACCAAATACTGTCGGTGGCGTGGAGGATGGCAGGGAAGGTCATGGCCGCCAGGGTCACATAGGGCACGTAGTAGAGGAAGGAGCGAAGGAATGTATTTTTGATTTCCCGTCGGATGAGGGTGAGGGGGAGGGTGCGGATCAGGTAGGTTACCAGGGCTACCACAATGATATAAAGGTAAATGTTATGATTCACAGGGGTCCTCCTCCTTTTTTTCTTCTCGAACGGGGAAGAGCAGCGCCGCGCCCCCAGCGATGACGATGGTGAGCAGGATAAGCCTGGTACCCGAAGCCATTTGGGAAAAGAGGGGGAGGGACTCCAAGGCGAAGGAGGCGGCCATGGAGACCGTCACCACGCCCAGGATAACTTTGCTTTTTTTGGCAGCGGGGATGATGACGGCAAGGAACATACCGTACAGCCCAACGCTCAAGGCGCTAATGACATTTCCTGGCAGGACGTTGCCCACCGAGGTTCCCAGGAAGGTTCCCAAGGCCCAGCCGGGCATGGCTGCGGCCATCATGCCGAAGTAGTAAGCGGGCTTGAGCTTATCGGGTTCAGCAATGGCCATGCCGAAAAGCTCGTCGTTGACGTTAAAGCCGATGACCAGTCGATGCCACAGTTTTCCATTTGGGGGCAGTTTCTGGCTCAGGGCGCAGGACATCAAGATGTAGCGGGCGTTGGTAATGGCCTCTAGGATTGCGATTTCCAAATAGCCTCCCTGTGCAGCCATCATGGTGAAGGCGGCGTACTGCCCTGCCGAGGCATTGACCAGCAGGCTGGTAAGGGTGGCCTGGAAGGCACTCAGACCGGCGTTTTTGGCGGTGATGCCCAAAGTGAAGGATACCGCCAGATACCCCAAAGAAATGGGGATGCCCACCCGGAGACCCCGGGAGAATTGCTTGCGGTTGGTGTTCATGGACTGTGACTTCTTTCTCTCTGTGTTTTCTCATTCCAGTACCACCAGGGGCACGTCCGGGCGGTTGAACAGGCGGAAGCAGGGGAATTGATTGCCCAATCCCCGGGAGACTGCCATCTGCCCATAGGACAGGGAATACAGCCCTGCGGTGTGCTGGGGCAAAAACTCCCGCTTGGGTCCGATCAGTCCGTCTGTACCAGGCAGACGGATGAGACCGCCGTGGGCGTGACCGGCCAGGGTCAGGTCGATCCGGGCCTGCTGATACTGGTCGTAGTGATTGTTGCGGTGGCTCAGGAGGATGGTGTAAACAGGGCCTTGCTCCTGGCGGACCCGGTCAGCCAGTTCCCCCACGGTTGGCTGGTCGGCGTGTCCGTTGCTGTCCTCGGCACCCAACAGGGCCAGTTTGTCGCCGCCTCTTTCCAGCATAAGGTACTCATTGGAGAGTACCGTAATGCCGCACTTTTCCAGCAGCGGTTCCAGTTCCTGAACTACACCGGCAGCCCACTCGTGGTTGCCGGTAACATAGTAGGTTGGGGCGATGGAGGCAAGACCTTTAGCGACTACTGGCACCATGGCCATCTGGTCGGCACGGTGGAGCAGATCTCCTACCACGGCGATCAGATCAGGTTCCAAAGTTCGGATATAGTCGATGAGAAGTTCATTGTCCTCTCCAAACTCTTTGGCGTGCAGGTCTGAGACGATGGCGATGCGATATCCGGCAAAGCCGTCGGGGGCGCTGGGGACGGAAAGGGTTTCGCTGGACAATCCGTTCTGCTGCCACCAGAACCATCCGGCAGCGACGCCCAACACCAATATGGTGATGAGCCAACGGGGTGGTCCTCTCCGGCGGCGGCGCTGGGG
>JAHHRP010000073.1 GCA_020025735.1 Evtepia sp. | reverse complement strand
GATGGGCACGCGAGTTCGAATCCCTCGCTTGTCGTTCCTTCGGTTTATGGGGGAGGCTGTAGAGTAATGGTCTACAAAATCAGACTTGTCCATCTGGATGGGCTTGGAAACATTGTCAGGCCCGCAAAGCGGACAAGCACTTACATCACCCCGGCGCCGCTGAATGTTGGTGGATTGTATTTCCTCCAGAAAAACCGGCTGTATCGGGTCGAGAGAGAACTGTGAAAGGAGATTATGCAATGGAAATCAAAATGGACTATATCTCTGGCATGTGGGTTGCCCACAAGAATCTGGTGCTCCGCCTGGCACCGGAGCAGGACGAAAAGCTGGCCAAGCTGATTGAGACCACAGTGAGCCGATTCCGGAAGAAGCTGGAGAAGGGCAGTGAGCAGAGGACCGCAGACAGTGAAGACGCCCCGGCTTCCGTCGCACCTCAGCCGAAGCCCACACCGGCCCCCGCCCCGAAGCAGACAAGCGAAGATTCGGAGATCTATCAGCCGAAAGGGCATAAAGGGATGCTCCGGATCACTTGCCCTAAATGCAAGGAGACGTTCTACAAGTTTACTTGGAAACGGCTGAATGAGGTCGAGTGCAACTGCGGCAATATGGTCCAGCTTGACGATGTAGTGCCTGCGAAGTTTTATTGCCCCAACTGCGAGAAGGAATATAAGCAGCTCACCAACAGCACTGAAGCAGCTATTTCCAGCAACTGTGGTGGCTGCCACTACGATATGACCTCTACCTGGAACGCGAAGAAGCATCGCTACGAACCTGTTGAAGAATAAGAGAGGAGGGAACCCCATGAATGAAACCTACACGAACCCCACGGCCTGCAGCGACCCCATTACCTACCACAACCGGGTTATGCGCCGCTGGAACCGGCGCGCTGAGCAGATCAACCGCTTTGCCTTCGGGCTGCTCAAATTCTCCCTTGTGTTTTTCGCCTGGGCGCTGACCACGGCGGTGCTGGTTGGAATGGCGGTAGCATGAGGACAGCCAGTGACGGGACATCCATCCCCCCAACTTCGGGACTTGCTACCTCACACTATCAGACAGAGGGCGTTAGTATGATGCGAAAGAAAAAGCCGCCCTTGGTATCGTAACTACCAAAGGCGGCGAGCATCAGTGCAGACACCAACACTACCACTATTATGTGGCAACAGAAAGGAATTTGTCAATGGAACAGGTAAAAATCACAAGCCTGGAGCTTGAGAATGTCAAGCGTATCCGGGCGATCACGATCCAGCCAACTGAGAACGGGCTGACGGTCATCGGGGGAAAGAACCGGCAGGGAAAAACCTCCGTCCTGGATGGTATCGCCTGGGCCCTAGGCGGCGACCGGTACCGCCCCTCCATGGCAGCCCGTGAGGGCTCCGCGATTCCCCCGCACCTGAAGGTCACACTCTCCAACGGTATCGTTGTAGAGCGTGCAGGCAAAAACAGCGACCTGAAGGTCACTGATCCAATCGGACGGAAGGCCGGGCAGCAGCTGCTCAACAGCTTCGTTGAGCAGCTTGCCCTGGACCTGCCGAAGTTCATGGAAGCTTCATCCAGGGAAAAGGCCAACACTCTGCTGCAGATCATCGGCGTTGGCGACCGACTTTTTGCCCTGGACAAGCGTGCCCAGGAGATCTATTCCAACCGGCATGCTATTGGGCAGGTAGCTGACCAAAAGAAAAAATACGCCGCAGAAATGCCTTCTTACCCTGAAGCCCCTAAGGAACTGGTCTCTGCTAGCGAGCTGATCAGACAGCAGCAGGACATCCTGGCCCAGAATGGCGAAAACCAGCGCAAGCGCATGCGGGCTGATCAACTGGCGGGACAAGTCACCCAGATGCAGACCACCGTGACCCATCTGCAGAAGCAGCTGGAAGAGGCCACAAAGCAACTCGATGCGGCTGCCAAGGACCTGTCTATTGCCCGCACCGACGCCCTGGATCTGGTAGACCAATCCACCGAGGAGTTGGAGAAAAACATCCAGGAAATCGATGATATCAACCGGAAGGTCCGCGCCAACCTGGATAAGGCAAAGGCCGAAGACGATGCCAACGAACTCCGCCGCCAGTATGAGAAATTGACTGCCCAGCTGACCTCCGTCAGAGAGGAACGTATGGGCCTGCTGGAGGGTGCTATCCTGCCCCTGCCCGGCCTGTCCGTGAGCGAAGACGGCGACCTGACCTATAAGGGGCAGAAGTGGGACAACTTGTCCGGTGCTGACCAGCTGATCGTCTCCACATCCATCGTGCGGGCCCTCAAGCCTCAGTGCGGTTTTGTCCTCCTGGATAAACTGGAGCAAATGGACACCGACACCCTGGCTGAGTTTGGCGCCTGGATGGCAGACCAGAACCTGCAAGGCATCGCCACCAGAGTTTCCACTGGTGGTGAGTGTTCCATCATCATCGAGGACGGCTATGCCACTAGCACCGAGCCCGTGACCGCCGCCCCCGCTAAATGGGAGAAAGGAGTCTTTTAATGGAAATCATCAGCGGAGTGATCCACAAGCCGACCAAATGCGTGCTGTATGGGCCCGAGGGTATCGGCAAGAGTACTTTTGCATCGCAGGCACCCGCCCCACTGTTCATCGACACTGAGGGCAGCACGGTCCGTATGGATGTCAGCCGTCTGCCAGCACCCACCAGCGCTGCCATGATTATTGCGGAGATCAATGATGTGCGTGACCATCCCGATTGCTGCAGGACTCTTGTCCTGGATACCGCAGACTGGGCCGAGAAGATGATCCGCACAGCTGTGTGTCAGCGGTACAACCAGAGCAGTCTGGAGGGCTTTGGCTATGGCAAGGGGTACACCTATGTGTACGAGGACTTCGGCCGCCTGCTCAACGCCCTGGACGAGGTGGCGGATCGTGGTATCCACATCGTTATCACCGCACATGCAGCTATGCGTAAGTTTGAGCAACCGGACGAAAATGGTGCATATGATCGCTGGGAGCTGAAGCTGATCAACTCCCAGAAGTGCAACATCTGTGCCATGCTGAAGGAATGGGCCGACATGGTTCTGTTTGCTAACTATGAGACCTTTGTCCAGAAAAACGAAGAGAAGAAGGTCAAGGCCTACGGTGGTAAGCGGATCATGTACACATCCCACCATCCATGCTGGGATGCAAAGAACCGTTTCGGCCTGCCGGATAAGCTGCCTTTCGAGTTCACCCAGGTGGCCCACTGTTTTCTGGACATGGGCCACCCCGTTACCCAAACACCTCCCAACACCCCCGCACCAGCCCCGGTAAGTTCTCCGGCCCTCGTACAGATGACGCCGCCTCCCGTGGTAGAACCTGTTGCGCCCCATGCAGTTCAGTCCGCCTCTGCGCTGGTTAGCACTTTGAACCAGCCTGAGACCATCCAGGAGCCTACTACAGGTGTACCCGAATATCTTGCACCGCTGTATGACATTATGCAGGCCGATAATGTCACTGCTGAGGAGATCGAGGCCGCATGCGTGGCCAAAGGCTACATGCCCCAGAATGTGCCTCTGGCTGATTATCCCGAGGACTTTGTGACTGGCTGCCTGATTGGCGCTTGGGCACAGGTCAAATCCATGATTCTGGAAAACCGGCCTTTGCCGTTTTAATTGAAAGGAGATAAAAATGAACGACTATACGACTTCCACCCAGGGCCGTGAGCTCGGTTGGGATGACATCATCGAGAACGATTCCCCTGCATTTGTCACCTTGCCCGCCGGCATCTATCCCTTCACGGTGACCGGCTTCGAGCGTAGCCGCTACAATCCCACACCCAATGCCAAGCTGCCTCCCTGTAACATGGCAGTTCTGACCATTTCCATCATGGGGCCAGACGGCTTCGAGGTACCTGTGAAGGATAAGCTGTACCTGCACTCCAGCTGTGAGGGTTTCCTGTGCGAGTTTTTCACAGCCATCGGTCAGCGCAAGCACGGCCAGCGTGTCCAGATGGACTGGGGCCGTGTCCAGGGGGCCCGTGGCTATGCCAAGGTTGGTGTCCGCCGGTACACCTCTGACGGCGAGGAGAAGTCCATCAACGAGATCAAGCGGTACCTGGACCCTGAAGATAAGTCCATTCCCAATGCTCAGCCTTTGCCTGCCGCCCCGGCTGTCGGCTACGGCTATGCTGCAACCCCCGGAGCTCCCGGTACATATGCCCCCTCTGCCGGACCTGCCGCCCAGCCTCAGCAGCAGACTGCAATGCCCGGCTATAACGGCGGGTATCATCCCGGTCAGTTCTGATGGAGCTTCGCCCCTATCAAAAGGGCGCTGAGGCGGCGATCCTAGGGGAGTGGGACAAGGGAGTGCTCCGCACTCTGCTGGTCCTGCCAACTGGATGCGGCAAAACCATCGTGTTTTCCAAGGTGATCGAGGACCAGGTAAAAGCTGGAGACAGAGTTCTGGTCCTCGCCCATCGAGGGGAGTTGCTGATGCAGGCGGCCGATAAGCTGCAGAAATCCACGGGCCTGGGCAGTGCACTTGAAAAAGCGGAGTCTAGCTGTCTGGGTTCCTGGTTCAGAGTCACCGTCGGCTCTGTGCAGACCCTCATGAGGGATAAACGCCTGCACCAGTTCCCCCCTGATTACTTCGGCACGATCGTGGTGGATGAGGCCCACCACGTCTTATCCGATGGCTACCTCAGAGTCCTCAATTACTTCGAGCACGCTAAGGTATTGGGAGTCACAGCAACGCCTGACCGTGGTGATATGCGTAACCTGGGCCAATACTTCGAGTCTTTGGCCTATGAGTATAAGCTACCCCAGGCCATCCGAGACGGCTACCTGACACCCATCAAGGCGCTGACCATCCCATTAAAGTTAGATTTGAGTGGGGTGGCGATTCAGGGTGGTGACTTCGCTGCCGGCCAGCTAGGCACAGCTCTGGACCCGTACCTGGAGCAGATCGCCGCCGAGATGTGGGAGTACTGCAAGGACAGGAAGACAGTGGTATTTCTGCCCTTGGTCAAGACATCCCAGAAGTTCCGTGACATCCTCAACCAGCATGGATTCCGAGCCGCAGAGGTAAACGGCAGTAGCGACGACCGAGCCGAAATCTTGAATGACTTCGACAAAGGCAAATACAATGTCCTCTGCAATTCCATGCTGCTGACCGAGGGCTGGGACTGTCCATCTGTGGACTGCATCGTGGTGCTCCGCCCCACTAAGGTCAGGAGCCTATACAGCCAGATGGTTGGCCGTGGCACCCGCTTGTGCCCTGGCAAAGACCACCTTCTCCTGTTGGACTTTTTATGGCATACAGAGCGCCACGAGCTCTGCCACCCCGCCAACCTTATCTGTGAAAACGACGAAGTGGCCAATAAAATGACCAAGAATATCGAGGAGGCCAGCGCAGACCCGGCCGGCTGTCCGGTGGACTTAGAGGAGGCCCAGCAGAAGGCCAGCGATGAGGTGGTGGCGGAGCGTGAGGAGGCCCTAGCCAAGCAGCTCCATGAGATGCGGCGCAGAAAGCAGCGGCTGGTAGATCCACTGCAGTTCGAAATGTCCATTCAGGCCGAAGATCTGTCGAGCTATGTCCCGTCTTTCGGCTGGGAGATGGGCCCACCAAGCGATAAGCAAAAAGCCACTCTGGAAAAGCTGGGTATCATGCCCGACCAGATTGAGAATGCAGGCAAGGCCAATATGTTGCTGAATCGTCTGGCCGCCCGCCGTGACAACGGTCTAACCACCCCAAAGCAGATCCGCTTCCTGGAGGGAAAGGGGTTCAAGCATGTTGGCACCTGGCGGTTTGAACACGCCAAGGGACTAATTGACCGAATTGCTGCTAACGGTTGGAGGATCCCTCGTGGTATTGACCCAGCAACTTATCAAGGAGAATAACCAATGGAACATGATATCGACTTAAAGCAGGCACTTGAGTATATTGACCCCGGCACTCTGGATTATCAAGGGTGGATCTCCATCGGTATGGGCCTGCATGACGCAGGGTATCCTGTCGAGGTTTGGGACGACTGGTCTCAGCGTGATCGTGGGCGGTATCATGTAGGTGACTGCGCCAAAAAGTGGAGGTCCTTCCACGGAGGGTGCGGGACGCCCATTACCGCTGGCACGATCGTCAAAATGGCCATGGATAGCGGCTTCCGCCCGGCGGCTTTCGGCGGGCACGAGCTGGCCTGGGGCGACACGATCGGCGGAGGGAAGGACGACCTGGTGGTTGTGGATCATGCCTGGCTGGAGGGGAAGGAGGTGGCAGCCCCCTCCGACTGGGATCCCGCCAAGCAGCTGATCAAATACCTGGAGACCCTATTTGACGCCGACGAGGCCGTAGGCTATGTTACGGAGTCCTATGAAAAAGAAGGACGGTACCTGCCATCTAAGGGTAACTGGGACCGGACCGCCGGTGCTCTGATCCAGGCCCTGAGCAAGTGTGGCGGCGACATAGGCAGCGTCATTGGCGACTACAACAAGGATGCCGGCGCCTGGATCCGCTTCAACCCGCTGGACGGCCGTGGGTGCAAAAACGAGAATGTTACGGAATATCGGTACGCTCTGGTCGAATCAGACACCATGTCAATAGAAGAGCAGAATGCCCTGCTGCGGGAACTTGAGTTGCCCATCGCCACCCTTACGCACAGCGGAGGTAAGAGCCTGCATGCAATCGTGCGTATTGACGCTGGGACCTACGAGGAGTACCGCAAGCGGGTCGACTACCTGTATGAGGTCTGCAAGAAAAACGGTCTGGAAATCGACCGGCAGAACCGAAACCCCAGCCGGCTGTCCAGGATGCCTGGCATCGAACGGAAGGGCGGTAAGCAATTCCTCATTGATACCAACATCGGCAAAGCCTCTTGGGGTGAGTGGAAAGAGTGGATCGAGAGCATCAACGACGATTTGCCCGACCCCGAGTGTATGGCCGATGTGTGGGATAACACCCCGGAGCTGGCCCCGACTCTAATTGACGGTGTCCTCCGGCAGGGTCACAAAATGCTACTGGCCGGGCCGTCCAAGGCCGGTAAGTCCTTCGCCCTTATTGAGTTGTGTATCGCGATTGCTGAGGGACGCTCATGGCTTGGCTTCGGCTGCGCCCAAGGTCGTGTGATGTATGTCAACCTTGAGCTGGACCGGGCCTCCTGTTTGCACCGCTTCAAGGATGTTTATGCGGCGATGGGCTTGCAGCCAACCAACGCCAGCAACTTGGATATTTGGAACTTGCGTGGCCGATCTGTCCCCATGGACCAGCTTGCCCCCAAACTGATTAGGCGGGCGGCGAAAAAAGATTACATGGCCATCGTTATCGACCCCATCTACAAGGTCATCACCGGTGACGAGAACAGCGCAGACCAAATGGCAGCCTTCTGTAACCAGTTTGACAAGGTTTGTACAGAACTGAAATGTGCCGTCATCTACTGCCATCACCATTCCAAAGGCGCCCAGGGCGGCAAGCGCTCTATGGACCGTGCTTCTGGATCCGGTGTCTTCGCCAGAGATCCCGACGCAATGCTGGACATGATCGAACTGGATGTCTCTGAGGATCTCCGCAAGCAGGAGATCAATAACGCTGTGTGCGGCGCCTGCGCCAGGGTATTGCAGCGGTCTGGCAAGCTGGCCGAAGTATCCCAGGACGACCTGTGCAGCCAGAGAGCGGCCGTTGAGGCATGTACCAGGCTGGTGCCCGGCTTCGACCAGACTCTGCCCAGCAAGATCCAGACGGCCGTAGAGGCCCGGAGCGCCTGGCGCATCGAAGGCACCCTCCGAGAATTCCCAAAATTTCCGCCCGTGAATGTGTGGTTCAATTACCCAGCCCACTTTGTGGATGCTACCGGTGTATTGGCCGATATCAACCCAGAGGAGGCGGACAGCTGGAAGCAGACTTGGAGGAAAAACTTCCAGCAAAAAAAGACCTCTAAGGAGCGAAAAGAGGATCGCAAGGTGTCCATCGAAACAGCCTTTGAGGCGTGCGGTTTTAACGGGAAGGTCACTCTGGAGGGGCTGGCTGAGTATATGGGGGTTACCGAAAAAACGGTCCGGAACCGGCTGAAAGAGCATGGTGGTTTCTGGATTGATGAGGGCAACGTGGGCCGAAAATAGCGTGAAAATATAGGAAGCTGGCGAGGGAAAAAGTCGGTAATTTTCCTTTCCCTCCGCAGGGAAAAAGTCGGTGTTTTTTAATTTTCCCTCTGAGGGAAAAAGTCGGGAAAGACCGAGATTTTCCCTAACAGGGAAAAAGTCGGGAAAAGACCGAGATTTTCCCAGTGAAAGAAAAACCTATATTACTACGTAATATAACAGTTCCTGTTTCCCTCACGGTCAACGGGGGAAAGAAGGCGGGCGACAGCTTACGCCCGCCGTCCTTCTTCCCCTCGTCCGTTGACAAATGCAAAACAGATAGAAAGGAGCAAGAAGCATGATCCAATTTTTCTTGCCGATGGTGCCACCGACGGTTACCCACCAGGAAAAGCAGATTGGTATCACCAAGGCGGGTAAGCCGTACGTCTACGAACCAGCCGAGCTGAAGGCGGCCCGGACAAAACTGACCGACTACCTGACCCAGCATCGGCCCACTGCACCGATTTGCACTGGGGTTAGGTTAGTGGTCAAGTGGTGCTTTCCCCGCGGAAGCCACGCCGACGGTGAATACCGGATCACAAAGCCAGACACTGACAACCTGGAGAAGCTGTTAAAGGACTGCATGACAGCCGCTGGCTTTTGGCAGGATGATGCCTTAGTAGCCAGTGAAATCGTAGAGAAGTTCTGGGCAGAGATTCCCGGGATTTTTATCCATATTGAGCAGCTGTCTGGTGGAAGGGGGTAAGTGATGGAGCTGTATCAATTCCCCTGGGAAAGCGCCGCCTGTTGTGGTGAACCACTTCCGGAAAATTTGCCGCTTGCAGATCAGATGGCGTACATGGGGCTTAGAAATATCTATTGGGCCTTTCATGCTGGTCGGCTGACAGTCAGCATGGCTCACTTCGAAAAAAACAAGCTCCGGAAGGAATATGAAGCGATGAAGGCAAAGCTGGCATTTGACGATAAGCTTACCGCCCACCATGTGGCAACAATAAAAGCCGTAGAAGCTGCGCAGTGCCGGTATCGGAAGGAGCGCACCCTGGAAGCGGCAGACGCTCTGAGCGTTGCATTAGATGGAAGGATGATGAACAATGGCAATCTGTAGGATTTGTGGTGAGCCGGTGACCAGCGGCGTGGTGGTG
>JAHHRP010000072.1 GCA_020025735.1 Evtepia sp. | reverse complement strand
TATCCATACTCTACCATGGCTTCTCAGGTTATCGGTTTTGTCAACCGGGCAGACCAAGGGGCTTATGGCTTGGAGGCGCTGTATAACTTGGAATTGGCCGGACAGGACGGAAAGACCATTACCACAAAAAATGCGTCTGGCACAGAGATGTTCTCCTCCTATTCCAGCTATGCCGATGCGGTAGATGGTTATAACGTCCACACCACCATTGACTCTACGATTCAGATGTATGCAGAGAAGACCTTGGAGGAAGGAATTCAAAAGTTTGATGTCATGAATGGTGGGTTCTGTCTGGTAATGGACCCAGATACTGGGGCGGTTCTGGCGATGGCTAGTTCGCCGGATTATGACCTGAATAACCCCAATGCAGTGGTGGACAGCACCAAGGCGGCTATGCTGGAGAAAATTAAAAAGGACCCCACGATAAACGAGGAAGACTATGCCAAGGCGCTGAATGCGGCCCAGCTGGAACAGTGGGAGAATAAGAATCTTCGGTTGTCTTATGAGCCAGGATCTACCTTCAAACCCATGGTGGTTGCCGCTGGACTGGAGGAAGGTGTCATCAATGACCACAGCACATTCTATTGCACTGGTGCAGTGCAGCGAGAGAACTGGACCATTCGCTGCTCGGCGCGAAGAGGGCACGGGTCTCAGACCTTGCGCCGGGCGGTGATGAATTCCTGTAACCCAGCCCTGATCGCCATCGGCGACAAGCTGGGCGCGAAAAAGTTTTATGAGTATTGGGAAAACTTTGGCTTTACGGAAAAAACAGGCATTGAGCTGCCTGGTGAGAACAAAAGTGCGTTCTGGAGCAAGGAAAAATTCATTAGCCCTTCGGGTGTTACAGAACTGGCTACCGCATCCTTTGGTCAGCGCTTTACCACGACACCTATTCATATGGTTACAGCGCTGTCTTCCGTTATCAACGGCGGCCATCTGATGGAACCCTATCTGGTCCAGTCAGTAGCAGATGCTGATGGCAATGTGGTCAGCTACCATGAGCCGCAGGAGATTCGGCAGGTAATCAGTCAAGGAACCTCTGATCTGGTGCGATCCTATATGGAGAGCGTGGTCAACGATGTGGGTGGCACTGGTAAAAATGCCAAAGTGGATGGCTATCGAATTGGTGGCAAGACGGGTTCTTCTCAAACGCTGGACAGCGAAGACCATATTATAGTTTCTTTTATTGGCTTTGCTCCGGCAGACAATCCAGAGGTTATTGTGTTGTTGGGGTATGACTGGCCGCGGCCTGGCATTCCCGGCAAGAACACTACGGCTGACGGTGTCTACATCAGCGGTGGTAACATGGCCGCCCCCATGGCCGGAGAACTCATTGCCAATATTTTGGATTACCTTGGGTATGAGAAATCTGGCAATATGGTCAATGAAAATGGCATTACCATTCCTCATTTGCTGGGTAAGCCTTCGGAGGAGGCACAGGCTACCCTAAACAAGTTGGGATTGAATGTACGCTTTTCAGGAGAGGGGGCTGTGGTCACTGACCAGGTGCCAACAGCTGGCAGCTCGGTGCCAAAGGGCAGTTCTACGGTGCTCTATCTAGGGGAAAAGAAACCTACGGGTACGGTTCCAATGCCGGACTTGACGGGCATGACCTATGACGAGGCCAAAAAAGCTATGGAGGATGTGGGCCTTTACCTGGAGGCTACGGGTTCTGGAGAAACAGGAAAGGTATTCAGTCAATCGGTCAATGCTGGCACCCCAGTGGAAGTGGGTATGGCAGTGGAGGTAAAATTCACGGAAAATACAGCACAAGACAACGGCTTGACCACTGGTGGAAACTGGGCACCACAGAAACAAGAGGAAGAGGAATGACCAGGTAATGAAAGACCTGGATACGATCATACAAGATGAGAAAAAAGATGGATGTGAAAGGGACGATGCCTGCCCAGCTTTTTCTCCTCGATCGGGGAGGAAAGCACGACTTATGGAGGTGTACCCTTGCAGTTATCCCGGCTTATCCGGGGCGTAGCCCTGACGGACCAGATCGGTCAGGACGTGGAAATTACATCCCTCACTTGTGATACCAGAACCCTGATTCCTGGCGGACTTTTTGCAGCCTTTCAAGGGGTTCGGACTGACGGGAATCAATTCATTCCAGAAGCACTGCGGAAAGGGGCGGCAGCGGTCTTATGCGCTGCTCCACCGGAGTTTCCCGGCCCGTGGCTAATTGCATCCGATCCCCGGCGTGCTTTTGGCGAGATGGCAGCCAATTGGTTTGGCCGTCCTGGGGATCGGATGACCTTGATAGGGGTCACAGGAACCAATGGTAAGACCACGACAACGTATCTGCTCAAAAGTGTGCTGGAGAAGGTCTGTCAGGTTAAGGTGGGACTCATTGGAACCAACCAAAATCTCATTGGCAGCCAATCTCTTCCCACCCAGCGCACCACACCCGATGCCTATACCCTTCAGAATTTGCTGGCGCAAATGGAGAGGGCAGGATGCAGCTATGTGGTCATGGAAGTTTCTTCTCACGCGTTGGCCTTGCGCCGGACAGCAGGACTGTGGTTTCGAGCGGGGATCTTCACCAACCTTACCCGGGATCATTTGGATTTTCATGGCACCATGGAGGAGTATCAGCAAGCGAAAAGTCTGCTTTTTCGGCAGTGTACCACGGGAATTTTCAACCAGGATGATCCGGTGGGCGTGGAGCTGGCACGGCTATCTCCTTGTCGGCACCTGACTTTTGGCAAGGAGACAGGAGAGGCTGCGGTGACTGCCCGGGAGGTTATCCTGGGCCAGAATGGGGTGACATTCCAGGTTGACACTCCACAGGGGAGTGCTCCGGTGCAGTTGCCTATTCCAGGTGACTTTTCCGTTTCTAATGGGTTGGGGGTTATCACCTGCTGCTTAGACCTAGGTTTGCCGCTGCACGCGGTGACAGAGGTGCTTTCTCAAGTCTCAGGTGTCCGAGGGCGAATGGAGGTGGTTCCCGTTCCTGCGCCTTACACAGTTGTCATCGACTACGCGCATACCCCTGATGCCTTAGCCAAAGCCCTTGCGGCATTGTCCCCTGGACCTGGTGGACGACGGATTTGTCTATTCGGCTGCGGCGGAGACCGCGATCAAACCAAACGACCGGTGATGGGAGAGATTGCTGCCAACCTGGCAGACTTTGTGGTTCTCACTTCTGATAACCCACGTACCGAGGATCCAGAGGCCATCTTGGACCAGGTATCAGCGGGTTTCCCCTCCAACTTTGGGGCTTGGGTGCGCCAGCCGGATCGGCGGCGTGCGATCTGTCAGGCTCTGGCGATGGGCCGGGCGGGAGATGTGATCCTTTTGGCGGGAAAAGGCCATGAGACAGAGCAGGAAATTGGGGAAAAGAAGGTCCCACTGGATGAAAGGGAAGAAATTGCTTCCTTTTTCCGTTAGAATACGGTATAATACACGTTCGGTGTGCTATGGTCCTCTTTGGAGAGGATTGAGCTGCCTGAGAGTAGAGAGAACGGAAGTAGAAAATTTCGGAGGTGTGAGGAATGGAGTCCATTCTGCTTAAAACATTGGCGGGGCTTCTGCTGGGCTTTGCTGTCAGTGTCATTCTGGGGAAGTGGTTGGTGCCTGCCCTGCGTCGGCTGAAAGCAGGGCAGTCCATCAAGGAGGACGGCCCCACATGGCATATGTCCAAGCAGGGGACCCCTACGATGGGGGGCCTGATGTTCATTGCGGCACTCACCGTGGTGGTTTTGCTGCTCAACGGCCCAGCGATTGTGGCAGGGGATCTAACGAGCCTCTTTGTCCTCCTATTTGCCCTGGTCTTTGGGCTGATCGGTTTTCTGGATGATTATGCCAAGATCCGCAAGAAGGAGAACACAGGTTTGAGTGCCAGTCAGAAGTTCTTATTGCAGCTGGCAGCGGCAATTTTGTTTATCGCGGTGCTTCGTACAGCAGGGATTCTTTCCCCAAACCTCTATGTTCCTTTCTTCGGCGTGGAGTGGAAGCTGCCATGGGTGGTGTACATGATTTTTGCTGCGCTGGTGATTACTGGCACAGTAAATGCTGTGAACATCACGGATGGAGTGGACGGGCTGGCCGGTACAGTGACGCTGCCTGTGTGTGCATTTTTCGTTGCTGCCTTTGGCTATGCTGCTGTCTGCTGGGACCGTCCGGGAAGTGCTGCGATGACCATTTTTGCTGCGGCACTGTTTGGCGGGATCGTTGGCTTTTTGGTGTATAATTTTTACCCTGCCAAGGTGTTCATGGGAGATACCGGGTCCCTGTTTTTGGGCGGAGCCGTGTGTGGTATGGCTTTTGCTTTGGATCTGCCTCTTATTTTGATTTTGGTGGGTATCATTTACATCATAGAGACGATGTCCGATATTATCCAGGTGACTTACTTTAAAGCGACCCATGGCAAACGAATCTTCCGCATGGCTCCGCTTCACCACCACCTGGAAATGGGAGGTTGGAGTGAGAAAAAGGTGGTATTCGTGTTTGCTGGCATTTCGCTGGTGTTCTGTATCCTGGCCTATTTTGGGGCGATAGGGCGGTTCCCCGCTCTGTGAGCCTTGTGGGCCTCGTTCGGGAGGGAACCTTTCGTGGCAAAACCATTTTTCAAAACCAAAGAAAAGCAGGAGCCGCCGAAACAAACCCGTGTGCAACGGCTCCGAGGGCAGATGGATGTCCCGTTTTTACTGTTGACCGTCCTGTTGGTGGTCATTGGTCTGGTCATGCTCCTATCTGCGTCCTATCCTTCGGCCTATTATGACCTAAAGGGGACCACTGGTGGAGACCCTTTTTACTACTTCAAGCGGCAGCTGATCTATGCTGTGTTGGGCTTTGGTGTTATGTACCTAGTTTCTCGGCTGAATTATCAGGGCTTGCGCGGTCTAGCGGTCACTATTTTAATCGTGGCGTGCCTGCTGATGCTGGCAGTTAAGATCCCAGGACTGGGGGTAGAGGCCAACGGTGCAGTTCGCTGGCTGAAATTCCCCATCCAGTGGCAGCCCTCTGAGCTGGGGAAAATGGGGCTAATCCTTTATTTTGCTGCACACCTGTCCACACGTGATCAGCGGAAACCCTTGAGCTTCCGACGAAACACTGCTATTGGCCGTTTTGGAAACTGGCTGGAACGGATTGGCTTTTTTGAACTGATCCCATATCTGCTCGTATTGTTGCTTATGGTGGGCATTCTGGCGCTTCAGCAGCACATGTCCGCTACCATCCAGATGGTGATCATCGCAGCGGCAATATTGTTTGCCGGTGGGATCGCTGTGGGCTGGTTTGTTGCTGGTGGTGTTACTGTGGGTGCTACGTTGCTGTACATCATCATGGGAACGGGTTATATGACCTCTCGTATCACAATGTGGCGGGACCCATGGAGCGATCCTTTGGATAAAGGTATGCAGGCGATTCAGTCTCTGATGGCCATTGGTTCTGGAGGGGTCACCGGATTGGGCTTGGGCAACGGGAAACAAAAGTTCCTTTATCTGCCTGAGGCCCAGAACGACTTTATCTTTGCCATCGTGTGTGAAGAACTTGGCCTCATTGGAGCCTGTCTGATTTTGGCCTTGTTTGCCTTGCTTATCATCCGGGGATACTGGCTGGCCCTTCACGCCAGAGATAAGTTTGGCTCTCTGGTTGTCGTGGGTGTTACGACCCTATTTGCCTTCCAGGTGTTTGCTAATGTGGCAGTGGTGACCAACCTCTTCCCGGTTACAGGGATTTCTCTGCCATTCTTTAGTTCAGGCGGCTCGGCGTTGGTCATTCAGCTGGCAGAAATGGGCTTGATCCTAAGTATTAGCCGAGAAACGCCTGCATCATAGTGGGACAGGGCCGTGTGCCCGGAAAGTGAGGGAGTGCATGAAGATCTTATTCACCTGTGGTGGCACAGCCGGACATATCAATCCTGCCCTGGCCTTGGCTAGGATGTTTCAAGAGCGTGTGGAGGATTGCCAGGTTCTCTTTGTGGGTGCAAAGGGTGGGATGGAGGAACGGCTGGTTCCTCGGGAAGGGTTTTCCCTAGAAACGGTGACCATCAGCTCGTTCTGGCGTAGCTTTACTCCTTCTTCGATCCAGCACAACTTGCGTACACTACGGAATCTGTCGGTGTCGCAAAAAGAAGCCCAGCGGATTTTGGATGGCTTCCAGCCTGACCTGGTGGTGGGTACGGGTGGCTATGCTTCTTACCCTGTGGTTAAGGAGGCGGCTCGGCGAAAGATTCCCACGGCAGTGCATGAATCCAATGCGGTTCCTGGCCTGACGACGCAGCGTCTGGCTAAGGTGGCCGATCGGGTGATGGTAGGTTATGAGGAATCCCGGCAGCATTACAGTCATCCAGAACGGGTGGTGGTTACCGGCACCCCCATTCGAGGTGCCTTTTTTGAGACAACACGCCAACAGGCACGGGAAAGCCTGGGGATCACAGATGATCGGCCGCTGGTGCTGTCCTATTGGGGCAGTCTGGGAGCCGAAGTGATGAATGGATATATGACGGAATTTCTCCGGCTGGCAGCCCGGGAAGGTGCGCCTTTCCACCATATCCACGGAGCAGGGCGGAATTTCCAGGCGATGGAGAACGCACTGCGGAATGTGACGCTTCCTCCAGAGATTCAGCTGCGGGAATATATCTATGATATGCCTACGGTGATGGTAGCTGCCGACTTAGTGTTGTGCCGAGGAGGGGCGTCTACCCTGTCGGAGTTGACGGCCATCGGGAAGCCTGCTGTCATTGTACCCTCTCCTAATGTGACCAATCATCATCAGGAGAAAAATGCCAACGTGTTGGCGCGTCAGGGAGGTGCTGTTGTTCTGCTGGAGCCAGTGTGCAGTGGCGAAACATTATATAAGACAACCAAAGAATTGCTGGGACAGCCTCAACGCCGCCAGAAAATGGCCCAGGCAATGGCCTCTGTGGGTGTTCCCCAGGCGGCAGAAAAGATCTATGAGACGTTGGTGGATCTGGTGAAACACTGATCTGCCGCACCTTTCCCCGCGTGTCAGCATAGACTGTGCTGAGATAACATAGACCAGGATCGGGGGAGAGGATATGATGGAGTATTTTGCGGTGGATGGGGCACATCCTCTGGAAGGGCGTGTGACCATTCATGGGGCCAAGAATAGTGCCTTGCCTATTCTGGCGGCAACGCTGCTGGCCGACGGGGAGAGCATCATACATAATTGCCCGTCTCTTACCGACTGCGCTGCGGCCTTAGAAATCCTATCCTGCCTGGGCTGCCGGGTGAAACGGGAAGGGAACACAGTGGTGGTAAATACCACCTGTCGTCGGGGATACACCATTCCCAATAAGCTCATGGAGCGAATGCGGGCCTCCGTTCTCTTTTTGGGAGCGCTGCTGGCCCGCGAAGGATCGGCAGTGGCCTGCTGGCCAGGCGGCTGTGCCTTAGGCGCACGGCCAATTGATTTGCATATACGTGCCTTTCAGGCGTTGGGTGCCCAGGTGCGCACCTGGAACGGACAGCTTTATCTGGAGGGGACCCATCTGCGAGGACGTCGGCTGGCCTTGCCGATCCCCAGCGTAGGGGCTACGGAGAACGCCATGCTGGCTGCTTGCAGTGCAGAGGGTATTACGGTGATTGATAATCCTGCCCGTGAGCCGGAGATCGTAGACCTGCAAGGTTTTTTGCGCCGGATGGGCGCTAGAATCTCTGGGGCGGGAACGGATCAGATCACAGTAGAGGGAGGTTATCCTCTTCATCCGGGAGAGTATACTGTCATGGCAGACCGTATTGTGGCGGCCACTTATCTGTGTGCGGTAGCTGCGGCCAGCGGAGAAGGGGAACTGCATGGGGCAGAAGGATCTCACCTGACCCCGGTGCTGACTGCCCTGACTGCTGCTGGGTGCGAGATTGCCAGTCAGGCTGATGGACTTTGGATTCGGCGGAAAGGCCCATTGACAGGGATCGGCAGTATATGCACAGGCCCTTATCCAGCGTTTCCTACGGATGCGCAGCCTCTTTTGGTGGCAGCACTGGCTGGGGGAGAGGGAAAAAGCCGGGTGACGGAAACCATTTTTGACCATCGCTTTCGGTATATACAGGGGTTGGCTCGCATGGGGGCGTGTATCCAAGTACGGGGAGACACGGCATCCATTGTGGGCCAGCCGCTACAAGGAGCCTGTGTAGAAGCAGTGGATTTACGAGGCGGCGCGGCTTTGGCGGTGGCTGCCTTGGGTGCGCGGGGTGAGAGCCGCATTTTTGGTCTAACACATATAGAACGCGGCTATGAATGCCTGGACCGAGATCTGAGCGCGTTGGGCGGGCAAATCAGCCGAAAGCGAGAAAATGACTAGGGAGACAGGGGCAGCGTCTGAAGGGAAACGGATATGGCAAAGAAAGAAAAGGAAAGCAACTATCGAAAACGGCGGCGCGGGGGCTTATATACTATTCTGGCAACCGTCCTCATTATTGCCTCTATGGTGGCTGCCTGTACCGTGTTCTTCCGGGTTGAGTCGGTAACGGTAGAGGGCAACCAGCGTTATGCCTCAGAGGAAATTCTCTCTGTGGCGGCGGTGGAGATGGGAACCAACATGATCCTCACGCCCTCAGAACGCATTGCCCAGGATATCATAAATGCGCTGCCTTATGTAGATAATGTGCAGGTGCAAAAGCGTTTTCCCACTACGGTGAACCTGAAAATCACTGAATGCCAGCCGGTAGCGGTGCTCACTGGGGCGGCTTCGGCTTGGGTCATTGACGCAAAGGGAAAACTGCTGGAGTCTGCGGATGAAGAACTGGCAAAAAAATATCCGCCTGTGAAGGGGCTGGAGTTGTTGGAACCCTTACAAGGTACCCCTGCCCAAACCTCACCGGGGAACCAAAAGAAGCTAGAAGGACTGGTGGCCTTTACCAAGGCGCTCCAATCCTGTGATCTGATGGAGGGTGTGACGTCGATTGATGTCTCTTCCAACACGGAAATTGTGATGGTCTATGAGGGGCGGCTAACAGTTAAAATCCTCAACAACGTGGATTTTAACCGGAAATTGAAAGCCCTCAAGCAGATTATCGCCGTAGCAGGGGAAGGTGGTCGTGGAATCATCAACATGAAGGGGACAGATAATATTATCTGGTCCAAGGAAGGGTGATCCCATTCCTGTCAGGAGTAGAAATGGAAGATTTTTTTCAAAAAGATCGGGAAGAATTCGAAGTTTTCTATTGACCTACTGCGGAAAGGGCGATACAATAAAGAAAAACCTAAACATATCTCATTCTTTCAGATAAATACACTGAGGAGGATCG
>JAHHRP010000071.1 GCA_020025735.1 Evtepia sp. | reverse complement strand
ACCATACAATGTTTGACCATAGGAAAACTGCCCTCCACTGCCTCATGGACCCGCTCCGCAATGGCATGAGCCTGAAAAAGAGGCAGATCTCTCTGGACAGCAATTTCTGCATCCACATAAATTTTCGCCCCAAAGAGACGGGTTTGCAAAAGATCCAAATGCGCCACACCAGCCTGATGAAGAATGACCTCCTCTATGGCGCGCTCCGTCTCCTTGTCACAGGCCCGGTCCACCATTTTGTCCACAGCATCTCGAAAAATGTCTACCGATGCCTTGACAATGAACAGACAGATCACCACACTGGCAACACTATCCATAATTGGAAAGCCTACCATAGAAAAGGCAATGCCCACCAAAGCACCGATGGAAGATAGACTGTCCGACCGATGGTGCCAAGCATCGGCCATAAGAGCATCAGAATGGAGTTTTTTAGCCGCAGCACGGGTATACCAATACATCCACTCCTTGACCACAATAGAGACTACCGCCGCTGCCAGGGCCAAAGCACCAGGAACTGTCAGGGTCTCATAGGACCCAGAAAAAATTGTTTTTAACCCTTTCCAGCCAATCAGCAGTCCCGTCTCCAACAGGATGAGAGACAACGCTACCGATGCCACAGATTCAAACCGCTCGTGACCATAGCGATGGTTTTCATCCGCCTTCTTGCTGGAAATCTGCACCCCAATCATGACAATGAACGTAGAAAGGACATCTGAGGCCGAATGGACCGCATCAGAAATCATCGCCCCTGAGTTTGCAAAAATACCTGCCAGAAGCTTTCCCACCGATAAGAGCAGATTGATCACCACACTGACCCAGGAAACCTTCATAGCCAAGTCCTTGGCCCCCTGAGGAGTAAGATCTTGGGCTGGACTTTCTCCTTTTTTACACAAAATGCATCACCTCCATAGAAAATAACCCCGGTCCCTGAGATACTTAGGGACCGGGAATAAGATGCCATTAACCATTGACAGGAGGGGTTCCTCCACTGCTGTCTCCACTGCCGCTGCTACGACGACGGTGACCGCGCTTATGCCAATTCGCACGGCTCTTTTTCTCTTCTCCAGGCTGTTTATTCTGGGGCTTTGGCATCTGCTTTTCTGGCCGAGAACCAGAAGGTTTTCCGTAGCTGCGACGGTTATTGCGGCGGCGGACAACTTCCTCCTGATTCTGCGTATTCTTGCCATCCTCTGCCCCTGACAAGGGATTTTGCGGTACTGTCTCTGAACTCTGACGGACAGAGTTTGTCTGTGTGAAGCGACTGCCCCGAGGATGCCGAGAACGATGCCGCTGATTTTCCTTCTCTCGCTCCACATTGACTTCCAAGGTACGTTCTGCCTTTTTGCCTCGATCACCTCGACGACGAGTTACAGAACGGATTTCTTCATTTTCTTCATGATGCTCCGCAATAAACTGATCCAGGGCGGCAGCCAGGGCTTCCTGCTCTCGACGATACTGATCTTCGGGAGATTCCCCCTCTTTCCGCAGCTTGGCTAGCTCCTCCTTAGGAGGCTGAACATAACCATCTGGCCGCTTGCCCTTTCCACTGCGAACCACTCGAATCTCACTGTTATGATAGGTCTTCAAGCTATCCGGTGCATCATCCAGACGAACGCGCACTTTTTCCCGTAATGTGTTCACACTAATAATGGTGCCTGCTCCATCGGGCGTTTCCACAAAGGAGTCTATTCTAGGCGCATCCTTCATAATGTCCTCATACGCTTCCTGCTCATATTTCAGGCAGCACATCAGACGGCCACAGGTCCCAGAAATTTTTGTGGGATTTAAAGAAAGGTTTTGTGTCTTAGCCATTTTGATCGACACAGGTTGAAATTCTCGGAGAAATGCGTTGCAGCAGAAAGGCCGACCGCAGATCCCCAAGCCACCAAGCATTTTTGCCTCGTCCCGAATGCCAATTTGACGCAATTCAATGCGGGTATGAAACACAGCAGCCAAACTTTTGACCAAACCACGGAAGTCCACACGGCCATCGGAAGTGAAGAAGAAAAGGATCTTCGTACCTTCAAAATTGCACTCCACACTGACCAGCTTCATTTCCAAATTATGCTCCAGGATCTTCTCTTGACAAACCTGAAACGCATATTTTTCTTTTTCCCGGTTCTTCTCCACCACAGCCAAATCTGCGGAAGTAGCATAACGAATCACCGGACGCAGGGGAGAGATCAGTTCCGTTTCGGCAAGGCTGAAGTTGCCTCGCACACACTGGGCATACTCTAGCCCCCCAGCAGTCTCTACAATGAGATCATCTCCAGGCTGACAGATCAAATCTTGTGGGTCGAAATAATATTGTTTGCCTTCGCTGCGAAAGCGAACGCTAATAATCTCTGCCATAGTTGTCTCCTTTGTTTACAGCACAGCGGCAATCCAGCCGCTCAGGTGGCCGGGACTGATGTTGTACTCACAGGCTGCCTGAATGGGCCGCAATTGATCCAACACCGCCAGCAGCTCAGGACGATGGGGCAGTTGGGCGATTAGCTGAGCAGTTGTTGTCTCCAAAAGCAGCCGAATCTCCTCCCGCTCTTTCTTCTCCAGAGAAATGAGGAACGGCAGCCGCTCCTGTGGACTGGCTTTGGTGAGAATAAGACGGGCCAGTTCTTCTCCCTGCTCGTTTGTCTGGATGCTTTCTTCTCCCAAAGCCAACAGGGTCTCACATCGGGAGCGGATGGTGGGCAGCAAGGCCTCCGGCTGGGGGGATAAAAAGAGAAAGCAGGCATAGGAAGGCCCTTCCTCAATGAGTTTTAGGAGGATATTTTGCCCCGCAGTTCCCAGCAGTTCCCCATGCTCTAAAATATAGACCTTCCGTGGCGCTTCATTGGGCCGGATATAGGCATCGGTCCGAAGAGTACGCACCGCTTCGGCTTTCAATCCTTCTCCCTTCGGATCTGCCCGTATAATATCTGGATGGATGCCCAACTTAGCTTTTCGGCACCCAGGGCAATTACCGCAGGGTGGTTTCTGCCCAGTACACACCCAGGCAGCGGCAAGAAGATCTGCCATTTCATTCCGCTGCTGTCCTACCACCAGATAAGCATGAGCAAGCTGGCGCCTTGCCATACGCGTTTGCAGATGAGAAGGAGGGACCATAGAACTACATCTCCTTTTACGCACAAAGATGAAACTATTCTGTAAAGCGGTCCTCATCATTTTTCCACCAAAACAGAAAAACTGTGGACAATTTTGCAGTCTCAATGGATAAATCGTCAGATACACACCTCAGTTTGCCTTTTCTATCCACAAATATGGACAACAAGGGGAACTTGATTTACTCCATCCCAAAAGCCCGACGCAGGGCTGCATAACTCAACGCATAGGCCGCTTTGCTAAAATCAGCCTCTGGCACACTTAACTCAAAGCAATGATAGCAGCCAGGAAAAACATGATACTCTACCGCAACTCCTGCTTCCATCAGACGAGTCCAATAAGTAATATTTTCATCTCGACCTGGGTCCAACTGACCCACATAGGAAAAGAGGGGAGGGAGTCCTGTCAAATCTTTTGCTAAAGCTGGAACTTCATACTGATTTGGCATCACACCAGGGCTGAGTACTTTGTCCCAGGATTTTTGGCAGTTGTCCAAACACCACACTTTATTGTCGGTGATTTCATGGGCAGAGAAGGTCTCCAACCGGCAATCCAGCTCAGCATACAGGGGCATTTGCAAGCAAAGGGCAGGACCTTTCCGGTCCCGCGCCAATAGCGCCACCGCAGCAGCCAAATTACCACCTGCCGACAGACCTGATACGGCCAGCTTATCTGGATGGATTCCCAATTCCTCGCTGTTTTCATAAGCCCAGGTCAGGGCAGCGTAACAATCTTCCAGGGGTGCGGGCATTTTCCATTGCGGTGCCAGTCGATATTCTACAGAAATCACCATGCATCCTACATGCTTCACATACCGCTGGCACAGAGCCTCCTGGCGATAAACCGTGCCGAACAAAAACCCACCGCCATGATAGAAGAAAAGGCAGGGAAGTTTCTCTCCCATTCTCTGTTTGGGTTCATAGATACGAATTTTCACATCAGGTGCCCCAGCAGGACCGGGAATGATCTGGTCTCGAGTGGAAACGGCAGCATCCTCTTTCAAGCTGGCAAGTTCGGCGGCATTGCACTTGGACACAAATTCTTCCAAATGGTCAAAATCAAAACCAACTGAGGCATCATACCAGGCCCGCAGTTGAGGGTGAATTCGGTCTCGGAACGTCATAAGATTCCCTCCTCATCAGATGGGGGCAACAGCCCCGATGGTAAAAAAACGACGGTGGAGCACAGTACCTCCCCCGCCGTTTTCTGTCAATAGGCGTGCTTGCCTCGGGAGTAGGCCACCACCGTGCGGCGGTTTGGCTCGGTCCCCGTAGAATAAGTGATCACGTCGTCATAATCCTGAAGGCTCTCATGGATCACATGGCGCTCATAGGCATTCATAGGCTCCAGTGTAATATTCCGACGATATTTGACCACTTTAGCAG
Source organism: Evtepia sp. (assembly GCA_020025735.1). Taxonomy (GTDB): domain Bacteria; phylum Bacillota; class Clostridia; order Oscillospirales; family Oscillospiraceae; genus Evtepia. The sequence goes on along the minus strand of JAHHRP010000071.1, from coordinate 4,755 downwards.
CGACCTTATTTGCCAGGCGCTTGAGAGATTCTTCCCGTTTAGCCCGGTAGTTCTCCGCATCAATATGAACTCGAACCCGATGGGTCCGGCCGCGATTGACAGCGTAATTCGTCAGCTGCTGAATGGCATCCAAGGTCTCTCCCCGGTGGCCGATCAAAGCCCCCAGCTTAGAACCCTCTAGTGTAACAAAAATCCCATTTTCCTCTTTGGGGACAATGACAATATTGGCTTGTACTCCCATCTGCTCTAATAATCCAGTAAGAAAATCCTTAACTCGGTCTTCCAACTCTTCCGCTTTGGCAGGGGGAACAGGGACAGCCTCTACTGTCGGTGCAGGAGCCGACGGAGTAGGTTCCTTTTTCACGGGGGCAGTTGGAGTGGATGCAGCAGGAGTCTTCTGAGGCACCTCATCTGGCACCTCATAGGTAACTTTTACTTTGGCAGGAGAACTGCCAAAACCCAAAAATCCATTTTTTGCCCGCTCCAGGACTTCAACGGAAACGCTGTCCCGGTCCAGACCCAGCTGCTCTAAAGCATTCTGTACGGCAGCCTCTTCCGATCTGCCCGTGGCTTCTATCCATTTCAACATAAGGCTCGTCTCTCCTTATTTTTCTTCATTGTCCTCTTCGGGTTCTTCCAGGAAGGATTCCTCTACGAAAGCATCCTCTTCGGACGCCGCTGGTGCAGCCACGGATGCTGTCTGTTCTGTCTGCTGTTCCTCTGCCGGAACTGGGGATGGAACAGCTTGAGCAGAAGAATCCTTGGTCTTCTCTTGCGCGGACTTTTCCTGTTTTTTCCCTTTTGCAGCCTTTTTTTCTTCCAGTTTTTGCTGCCGTTCAGCTTCCTGTATATTTGCCAGTTCATTGGGATCTTCATAAGGGAAGGTCGGATAACGCTCGGGGTCATACAATCGCCCACGGGCATAAGCTCGAATCCCTATTCGGCTGGCGGTGGCGATGCTTTTGTTTAGTTTCCGTTCCATTTGAATCCGGCGCATTTCCTCTGCGGCTTTTCGCTTGGCCTCAGCTTGGGCTTTCTTTTCCAGCTTTACTCGTTCTTTTTCCTCTTCTTGACGCTTGATTTTTTCCTCTTCTTGCTTTTTCATGAACGAACGAAGGAATGGAATGTTCAGAACTTCCTGAAGCATGGCAAACAGGCTGTTGGCGATCCAGTACACACCCAGCGCAGCAGGGAGGGTAAAACAAATCCAAAGAGAAAACAACGGCATAATGACCATCGTCATCCGAGCAGATTGATCAACGGTTTTCGTTGTATGTAGAACGGAAGCGTTAATTTTATTGGTTACGATCATGGACACCACGCCCAGCAGGGCAGAGATCACCGGAATGAGCCACAGTCCGAATGCAGCCCACACATCATCCGCCCGCCAGAAAAGGAAGCTTGGTGTTTCAGAAAGGTTCACGCCTAAGAAAGTGAAGTCGATCTGAGGCATGTTGGAAAGTTCTGGCACAGCAGCAACGATCTTGTCATGGTTCAGAAAAACATCCTGTGCCATTTGCAGCTGCTGATTTTTGTAATCCAAAACATTTTTGTACAGGAGATTGGAAACGACATTGAATTGATCCTGATTCATGTTCATCAGGTATGTTAAAGGCTGACGGACGATGGCATACAGGACCATCAAAAATGGAAAGGGCAGGAAGGACCATAGACAGCCAGAGGAGGGCTTAACGCCTTCTTCCTCATAGAGTTTTTGCAGTTCCCGGCTGTATTTTTCCCGGTCTCTGGCGTACTTTTGCTGCAGAACCTTCTGCTTTTCAGTCAAGCTGCTCATGGCCAGCATTCCCTTCCGGCCTTTCAAAAAGACAGGGAAGAGGATCAAGCGGATCACCAAGCCAAAAAGAATCAGAGACACACCGTAGCTGCCGGTGATGTCGTAAAACAGCAAGACCAGTTTAGCGAATGGGGTTAAGATAATACTCATGGCAGCGCCTCCAGGTTTTATGGGTCCTGCCGGGCAAGGGGCAGGAAAGTGAAGGCCCTTCTGACTCAAGGAACCGGGTCATACTCAATGCTCTTTTGTTTATGAAAAGGGTTGCAGCGGAGAATCCGGCGTAAGGCGAACCAGCCCCCCTTGAATGCGCCGTACTTCTCAATGGCCTCCAAGGCATAGGCCGAGCAGGTGGGGATGAAACGACAACAGGGGGGGCGGATAGGAGAGATGACCTTTTGATAAAACTGGATCATCCAGAGCAGGAGGGCTTTCATGGCTTCTCCTCCCGGCGAGATGGATTGTTGGTTTGGGAGAGAAGCTGGAGTTTTTTTGTCAGGCGGAGAAAATCCCGTTCCAGATTAGCATATTGACTATAAACTGCCCGCACCCGAGCCACGATGACAATATCGTAACCGGGAAGCAGATCCTGCTCATGCAGACGATAAATCTCCCGCAAGCGGCGACGAACTCGATTGCGAACCACTGCATGGCCCAACTTTGTGCCGGTGGTGAGACCCAAGCGGCTTTCTGCCCGGCCATTTTTTCGGCAATAAATCACCATCGTCGGGGAGACACCGCTCTTTCCCTTGGCGTAGAGACGGCGGAATATCCTGTTTTCTTTCAGGGAGACAGTATGCTTCACAACGATTTTCCCCTTCCCATAGAGCGCAAACGAAAGAGCATAAAAAATTTTAACATTTAACTTTTTTCTATGCTCGGCAGGGGCGGTGGAATGAGATTCCCCGCCCCTCGTTGTACTCTCTATGCGGTTAACCTTGGCATCAGTGGGTCAGCCGGGCACGGCCTCTGGCACGGCGACGGGCCAGGACCTTGCGCCCGTTGGCAGTAGACATACGCTTACGGAACCCATGCTCCTTGGAACGCTGACGCTTTTTAGGCTGATAGGTACGAACCATTCTGATACACCTCCTGTATCTATTTCCAGCGAGAAAACCCGCCAACCACAACGGCCGAATTGCCCCGACCGCGGTTGTCTAAATAATAGTAACCAAAAGAAAACCATGGTTACGTGAAGATTATTATAGCGGAAAAAGCGCTGCTCTGTCAACCCAAAATTTTTTGGGCAACAAGAGATTCTTCTTCCCTTCTTTGCTGAATCGGAAAAGATTTTCCTTGTCTGTGCTTTTTTTCGGATACCTAATAAAAAATAGAATCTCAGGACATGCTTGCCAAGAAAAAAGGAATCTGCTATAATAAACTGATTTTTTATCGACAACTCCGGCAGGAGAGAGCAGGTCCATGAACCCATGGGCCTTGTTTTCCATGGCTTTTCCAGCCTGTCGGAAACCGGACAAAGAGAAGGAGGAAGCCCATGAACTCTGCGGCCGATATTTGGGAGCGCGTACTCTCGCTGATGCAGCAGACTATGACCGAGACCACCATCACCACCTGGTTCTCTGACACAGAACCGGTGGCGCTGGATGAAAACCGGTTTATCTTGTATGTCCCCACAGAGTTTAAGCGGGAAATTGTGGCTTCCCGCTACTTAGGGGACATCAAAAAAGCCCTATACGATCTCTTTTCCGCTGAGTTGGAAGTGGTTATCCTCAACGAAGAAGAAAAAGGGAAGTACGGCAAACAAGAGCCTGTATCCCGTTTTCTTCCCGGAACGGAGGAATACACCTTTGAGCGCTTCGTGGTAGGCAACTCCAATAAGTTAGCCCACGCTGCTGCCCTAGCTGTGGCTGAACATCCGGCAGAAAACTACAATCCCCTCTTCATTCATGGAGAATCAGGTCTGGGAAAAACCCATCTGCTCTATGCTATTGCCCACACCATTCACAAGAATCACCCAGACTATAAAATCGTCTACATTCGAGGAGAAGATTTCACCAACGAACTGATCCGAGACATCCGAGCAGGAAAAAACCAAGAGTTCCGAGCCAAATACCGCTCAGCAGATGTCTTTCTTATGGACGACGTACAATTTATCGCCGGACGAGACTCTACCCAAGAAGAGATGTTCCACACTTTCAACACCCTTTACGAAGACAAAAAACAAATTGTCTTCACCGCTGACCGTCCTCCCAAGGAAATGCTGCGGCTAGAGGACCGTCTCAAAACTCGTTTTGAGTGGGGACTGCTGGCAGATATCCAGCCTCCCGATTACGAAACGAGAATGGCAATCATCAAAAACAAAGCCATCCGCATGGGGGTAGAACTTCCTGAAGAAGTTCTCATCTATGTGGCTGAAAACATTACCTCCAATGTGCGACAGATTGAAGGCACTGTAAAGAAAATCCTGGCTTTTCGAGACCTGCTGGGCAGCAACGTAGATGCAAGCTCTGTAACCCGGGCTGTACGGGATATGTTTAAAGAAACCTCAGATATTCTACCAACGGCAGAAGTTATCATTGAGGAAGTCGGGAAATTTTACGACATCGACCCCAATGCCATTCGAGGTCAGGGACGAACCAAAGCCACCAGCTGGGCCCGTCACATCGCCATTTACCTCACCAGACACATGACAAAACTCTCCCTAAAAGACATCGGAAAAGAATTTGACAACCGGGATCACACCACCATCCTGCACTCCATCGACCGCGTAGAAAAGCAATGCAAAACCGATCCCGAAACCAACGAAGTCATCAAAGACATCCGTTCTAATATCAACGAACGCTACAACTAACTTCAGCATATTCTCTCTCTTTTCTCCACCGAATTTTGTGGATAAGTGGAACTTTCTGTGTGGACAATCCTAGCCTTTCCACAAAAGAGAAAAATTCGTCCCATTTTGTCCACGCTCCCATGTTGGGAAAAAATCCTTGACAATATTGGGC